>CAKJYB010000085.1 GCA_918241715.1 Clostridiales bacterium | reverse complement strand
CCCATCGATGGTTCTCTAAGTGCCAAAAGTGTGTTGTGATTTTGCAAATTCATGGCGTCAGCAAGACCAATGGAGATTGTGGTTTTTCCAACACCAAACTTGTTTGACGTCATTGCTGTAACAAGCACAAGTTTTCCGTTTTTCTTCCCCCTGGCATTTTCGACCTTTGCCATTTTATCGCCATAGCAAATCAATTCTTTCTTTGGAATATTAAATTTTTCTGCAACTTTTTCTATCTTCATTCTATCACCTAATACGCTTGATATATTATCATATACGAAAGAAAAAATCAAACATTTAGTTGCGAAAAACAAACCCTGATAGTATAATTTGAATGTGGAGATTTAAATGAAAAATTTTTATGATGAGCTTTACGCCCTTAAAAACCTTGTAAGAACAGGCTGGCTTCCAAATTCTGACAGATCGAAACGAAAAAAGACTCTTTGTTTGAAGAGTTTAAAAACAATTCAAAAGATGCTGTGATCGGTTATGAAGACCTTATCGAACAATACATAAACAAAAAGAAAAAAGACTGATTTTTCAGTCTTTTTTTTAATACTTTTCTGTAATTCTTCCACCACCAAGACACAACCAATCTTCATCATAAAGCACAACAAATTGTCCTTCTGTGATTGCCCTTTGTCTTTCTTTGAAATCAACTTGAATATGTGTGTCATCAATCACTTTGACATGCACTTTTTGGTCTGGTTGACGATATCTAAATTTTGCAAGACAATCAAATTCTTTCTCTGTTGGCTTTTCTGGAATCCAGTTGAATGTGTCAGCATAAAGCCCATTTGAAAACAATTCTTTTGATTCCCCTTGGCTGACATACAAAATGTTGTTTTTAAGGTCCTTTTTCAAAACGAACCATCTTTCTCCATTTCCATCTTGTCTGCCACCAATGTTGAGCCCCCTTCTTTGCCCAATGGTGTAATACATAAGACCTTCATGTCTCCCAACAACCTTGCCTTCAAGAGTGCAAATATTCCCCGGTTGAGCAGGAAGATATTGTTTTAAAAACTTTCTGAAGTTTCTTTCGCCAATAAAACAAATTCCTGTGGAATCTTTCTTCTCTGCAGTGGAGAGTCCAAGCTCCTTTGCAATCTTTCTCACTTCAGTTTTTTCAATGTCTGCAAGTGGAAACAAAACTGACGAAAGTTGCTCTTGATTCAACTGATTTAAAAAGTATGATTGATCTTTTGAAAGGTCTTTTGCTTTTGCAAGGCACGCCTTTCCATCTTTGTTTACGATTTTACAATAATGTCCAGTGGCAATCATGTCTGCCCCAAGCTGTCTTGCTTTGTTTAAAAATGGTCCAAATTTGATTTCTCTGTTGCACAAAACGTCTGGGTTTGGCGTTCTCCCTTCCTTGTATTCTTCCAAAAAGTATTCAAACACTCTGTCATAATACTCTTTTGCATAATTTACAGAAAAATACGGAATCCCTATCTTTGCGCAAACACGCTTTACATCTTCATAGTCTTCTTCTGCAGTGCACTGACCATCATGTTCGTCCCAATTTATCATAAAAAGCCCAATGACATCATGCCCCTGCTTTTTTAAAAGATATGCAGCAACAGAAGAGTCAACTCCACCTGAAATACCTACAACAACTCTCATTTTTTTGTCTTCCTTTTGGTGTTTGTCTTTCCAAGATATTTTCTGCTTGGAGATTTTGGTTTCTTTTCAACTTTTTCTGGTATTGGCTCTTCGGTCTTGTTTTCTACAGGTTTTTCTTCAACAATTGTTTCTTTCTTTTCTTCTTTCTTTGCTTCTTGTTTGTTCTCTTTTTTCTTTTCGTCCTTTGCTATTGCAATATCGCCAATAACAACGGCATTTTCGTCAGGCATCTGCACAATGACAGGCACCTTAAATTTTCTAAATCCCACATAGACCAAACTTACAATCCACGATAGCCCCAAAATTCCTATTGGAACATATGCAAAAGTTGTTTCCAGAGCATTGACAAGTTGTTCGTTGAATATGGTGCAAAAAATGAGATAAACAAATCCTGAAGACATCAAAGCGCCTTTCAAATATTTTCCCACATAATAATAATGCCCACCAACAAGACCTGTAAGGAACGTCAAAAGCAAAAGTTTAAGCCAGTTTACATCTGATGGAAGATCTTTTGTGTAAATAACAAAATCCTTGTCAAAATGCCTGATTTTTTCTTTTGCTGCCTTGTTTGAAGCATACTTCAAACGAGAAAAAATAAGTCCACACTCATCACATCTGTCCTGTGCACTCAAACACCTATTCCCACATCTTGGGCATTTTTTGTATGCCTTTGGTCTTCTATGAAGCAAACTCATGTTTTTATTTTAAATAAAAAAACACCCCATGTCAAGCAAGAACAAGGGTGTTTTTCTTTTATCAAACAGCGTCTTTGATTTTGTCTGCACAATTGTTGAAATAAACATATGACGCATTGTCATCAGAAACTGCATGCAGAATCTGCCCAAACAATTCTTTTGCCGTTTCATATTGCCCCTTTTCATAGCAAAGCACGGCGTTTTCAAATCTGTTTTTCATTTTCTTAAGTTTGTTTTTCTTGTGTTTTTCATAACATGACAGGCACTCATACAAACACAGATTATCTTCTTCACAAGAAACTGCTCCAACATATCTAAAATCAATCGGAATTCTGTTTTGAAATTCGTTTAAAAAGTCCTTTGTCAAAAGCAGTTTTGTTCCCATAAAATCGTTTATTTCCTGCATTTTGTCAAGCCTTTTGTTTTCATCTGAAATAATCGTTGGGGTTTTGCTTTCTTCTCCAATCATACCAAACAGACACACAGAGTGTTCCAGTGCAATTTGCACGTCAATTTTTTCAGTTTTTCCCTTGTCTGCACTTTCCAAAATAAGCTTTGCACATTCAAGAGCATTTTGCGCCTTTTCAAACACAAAAAGGGCTCCATCTGACATGTATTTATCCACAAATCCATCATATTTTTTCACCAACGGCAAAACAATCTTCATATAAGAATTCACAAAGCCAAAGTTTTCTTTCAAGTTAAGGTTTTGTCTGTCATTTTTCTGCGAAAATTTACACATCAAAAGAGAACAACTCTTTTTGATTGGGTTTCCATACTCAAGTTCAACCAAATTGTTTTTCCCAACAAGTTTGAAAAACTGCTTTGATGCCCCATCTTTATTGTCAAAATTGACAAATTTTCGGCCGGTGGAGTCCTTAAAGTTGAAGTTTATTTTGTTTACTGCATGCTCTATTTCTTGAAATTGTCTTCCACCACCAAACTTGAAATTTTCGTTTCCCGTTCTTCCGTCACCGAGTTTTATTGTGGCCTTTTCCAGTCTAGAAAGTGGCCTGCACAAAAGCATGACCAGTGCAAAGAGCACAAAAAGGTAAACAAGTGTTGCGAGCACAACCCAAAGTATGCTGTTGTAGTTTTCACTGGTTTTTGAAATTTTGAGAGTCTCCCTTACAGATTGTGCCGTAATCCCTTGCATTTGAGACACGGAAGATGTGTAAGCAACAAAAGTTCCATAAATCAGTGTAATTGGCAGTGCAGAAAGAAAGATTCCAACCGAAAGTTTTTGTGTTTTGATAAATTTTGCATACAAGAAAACTGCCAAGACAAGAGCAATAGCCATAATGACCAGCGCCACAATCCCAAGTTTTGAAATGTTGAAATTAAACCCACTTCCATTTGGAACAATTCCTTCAATAAAAAACTTTCCAAGAAAAACGGAAGCAGTCAAAAATAAAACAGAAATAATTGTCAAAATTTTTGTCGATGTCTTCATGCTCTTATTTTGAGAAAACGCAATCGCTTTTATACAAAAAAATTTTTTCGAAGATTGTCAAAAAATGCATAAACAATTTTTCTTTGTTCACAATAGAACTAAGGAGAAAAAGATGGAAGAAAAAACAACCCAATATTTAAACGCAATTTACCAAAACACAAAAGTTGCAATGCAGTCAATTGAAGACATAATCACAAAGGCAAAGGACGAAGAACTTGTAAGTGAACTTGCAAGAGAAGCTGACTATTACAGCACCCTTGCTCAAGAGTGTGAAGACTTTGCAAAAAAACATAAGATAGAGAAAATCAAAGACAACAACTGGTTTGAAAAAGCAAGGCTCTGGACAAGCATAAACATCGGCACACTTTTCAACAAAAGTTCTCGCAACATTTCTGAGATGATGCTCTTTGGAACTTTCATGGGAATAATCACCTGCATCAAGGACAAATCCGACCACAAAAACGTGTCAAAAAAACTTGACGAAATAATTGATAAATTGTACAATTTTGAAAGAGAAAATATTGACAAATTATTGCCCTTTCTTACAAAAAAATAAATAATTGTCAAAAAATATTAAAAATACGATAAATACTGACAAAAACAATTTTTTGAAAATATTTATTTTATATTTTTAAATATTTCTTTCAACATTTTATTTGGTGCAAATTTAATCAACAAATTTTGCACCATTTTTTCACTTAAAAAAATCGTCCTACCACTATCAAAAATCACACAAAAAATTGTCGTGTTTGAAACGGAAATTTTGTCAAAAAGTTCCTGCAATTTGCTGTCGGAATAAACTGACAATATTGTTGTTTTACAAAAGTTTTTTGGGCTCTTTAAAATGACGTTTAACTTTTCATATTTGGTCTTTTCGCACAACTCAAGAACGCCACCAAACATAAAAATTGAAAACAAAAGAAGCGTTGGATTGAAGTTTAAAAA
>CAKJYB010000084.1 GCA_918241715.1 Clostridiales bacterium | reverse complement strand
CAAAAACATTCTTAAAATCGGTAATTTCTTCCTTATTATACCCCTTTTCTCCCAAAAATTTGTCGATTTCGTTTTCTTTGTTTTTATTCTTTATTTCTTCAATCATGTCGGAAAAATCATTAACTTTTTCGTCTTCAAGTTGCAATGGCTTGCACAACTTTTTTACGATTTTTCTTTTCTCTTCGTCGTCAATGATTGTAAAGTTTTTGTCATAACCATCAAGCACATCAATTTCTTCTCTCAAAATCCTTACGCACATTGAGTGAAACGTAGAAATCCAAACGTGCTTGTCAGTCATCTGCTCAACACGTCCTTTCATCTCATTTGTGGCCTTGTTTGTGAATGTTATTGCCAAGATGTTGTAGGCAGGAACTCCCTGATCCAAAAGGTAGCCGATTCTGTGCGTCAAAAGTCTTGTTTTGCCAGTACCTGCTCCGGCAACAACAAACACAACCCCTTCTGTTTCATAAAGGGCTTCTTTTTGCTCTTCATTTAGAGAATCGACATCAAATTTCATATAAATATTTTACCACAATTCAGCCATCAAACAAAATAAAAAAAGTGGCTTTTGCCACTTTTCTTTTTTAACCTCTTTTTCTTGCTCTTTTTCTAGCGTTTTCGCTTTTCTTTTTTCTTGCTACGCTAGGTTTGTCATAAGCTTCTTTCTTTCTGATATCGCCAATGATTCCGTCTTTTTGGCACTTTCTCTTAAAACGTTTGAGTGCGCTTTCCAAAGATTCGTTTTCGCCTACTTTAACTGTTGTCAACTTTCTCACCACCTTCTAGGACTTAATTTCTTTGCATAAGATAACATATTATACTTGTTTTGTCAAGAATTTAGCATAAAAATCATATTCTTTTTGCAAGTGCGCCGTCTTTATATGCCCCTGTTATTTCAACAGAAACAACTTCTCCAACTTCGCACTTGTCTTTGATATAGCACTTTATGTAGTTTTCTGTGTAGCCCTCAAAATAGTCTCCGTTTCTTTCTTCAATCAAAACCTTGCCAGTTTTGTTTTTTGAGATAAATTCTTTCTTAAGTTGTTTTCCAATTTCTTCAAGTTTCTTTGCCCTGCAAGCCTTTACATCTCCCGGCAAATCTTTAAAGAGTTTTGCAGAAGCAGTTCCATCTCTTTTTGAATAAGGGAAGATATGGAGCTGTGAAAACCCTATTTTTTTGATAAAATTTGATGTCGAAACAAAATTTTCTTCAGTTTCTGTTGGAAATCCAACAATAACATCTGTTGTAATTCCTGCAAGTGGAAAGTATTTTCTAATCAAATTTACACTATTTTCAAACTCTGCTGTGGTGTATTTTCTGTTCATTTTTTTCAAGACTTCGTCGCACCCTGTTTGCAAAGACAAGTGAAAATGTGGACAAAAATTTTTGAGAGAAGAAAGTTCTTGCATAAACTTTTCGTCAATCAAATTGTCTTCCATAGAAGACAGCCTAAGTCTCTTTCCAAAAACGTCAAGTCTTTTCAAAAGTGTGCCAAGTGCCTTTTCATTTCCAACTTTATAGTCTGCAACATCAATTCCAACAAGCACAACTTCTTTTACATTTTCCGGCAATTTTGACACTTCGTCAACAATGCTTGAAAGTTCTCTTGACCTACTTCTGCCCCTTATGTATGGAATGATGCAATAAGTGCAAAAATTGTTGCACCCATCTTGAATTTTGATAAACGCACGACTAAGTTTTTGATCAGAGAAGAAGTTGTCTTCATACACGTTTGGAATGTCAAAAGAAAAATCTTTCTTGTTGTCAATCAGGTCCACAATCTGCATCTTGTTTGCAGTGCCAATCACTGCTTCAACATTTCTGTCAGAAAATTGCTCTGGTCTGTTTTGGCTTGCACAACCCATAACATAAATTTTTGCATTCGGATTGAATTTTCTTGCCCTTTCAATCATTTGTCTGGACTTTTTTTCTGCTTCGTTTGTAACTGCACAGGTGTTAATGATATAAGCATCAGCAAACTCCAATTTGTCTGTTGATTCATACCCACGCTTGTTAAGTTCAAAAACTATCGAATCGCTTTCGTATTTGTTTACTTTGCAACCCAATGTCAAAACAGAAATTTTCATGCTAGTTCCCACTTAAAATTGACACCAAACTCATCATCGCAACTGATGCTGTTTCGCATCTTAAAATTCTTTTTCCAAGAGAGACAGAAACGGCGCCTGCCTGCAAAAGCAACTCTTTTTCTTCTAGAGTAAACCCACCTTCTGCCCCAACGATAATTCCAATGTTGTTGTATTTTTCAAGGCTTTTGATTTTTTCGCTGTCAAAAGCTCTTTCATTTGCAAACAAGACAATATCAAAATCTTTGATTTGTTTTGCAACTTCGCCTATGGAAATTGTTTTTTCAACAACAGGCATAACCGACCTTTCACATTGTTTGCAGGCATTTTGAATGATTGCTTTCATTCTTCCATTTTTGCTGTCGCTGATTTTTCCGACACAATATTCGCTTTCAAACGGAACAATTTTTGTCATGCCAATTTCTGTGGCCTTTTGCACAATAAACTCAAACTTTGGCCCCTTTGCAACCCCTTGAAAAAGCACAATGTTTTTTGTTGGGTTTGCTGGGCACTTTTGCTTTGTCAAAATGTTGCAAATTGCATTATTTTTGCTCATTTGTTCAACAACACAAATATAGTCAAATTCGTCATTCAAACTTACACAAACTTCACTTCCAACTCCAAGTCTAAGCACATTTTTAAGGTGATTAAACTCTTCGTTTTCCACAACAATTTTATTTCTGTCAAGCCTGCCAAAAAATCTTCTCATAGTCTTTCTCCATGCAATATAATACAATAGTTTTACTTCAAAATCAATCAAATTGAAAAAATAAAGGAGCTTTAAAGCCCCTTCATTCTGTTTTTAAACTCTTTGCTCTTTGGGAAGTCCATTTCCGTAAAGGTCTCTCCAACCTGTTTCAAAAGGTCTCTTGCTTTTTTGGTCATGTTCTTTGGTGGCTCACTCTTTATGGTTACCAGCATGTCTCCATAGCTGTCACGATTGAGCACTTTTACACCCTTTCCCTTAAGTCTCATAACCGTTCCACTTTGTGTGCCTTCCTTTATGTCAAGGCTCATTGTGCCTTTTGTAAGTGGGATTTCCACCTTTCCACCCAAAAGACATGTGGTAAACGGAACAAACATGTCAAACAGCAAATCTGTGCCAACACGTTTGAATATCTTGTGTGGTGCAACAGAAATTTTGATGTTTAAATCGCCATTTTCGCCCTGTCCTGCAGGAGAATTTCCTTCTCCACGCATGCGAAGTGTCTGTCCGTCGTCAATACCTGCAGGAACCTTAACTTTGACCTGTGCAGGCACTTTGTTGTAGCCTTTGCCATTACATTCTTGACATTTTTCTTTGATAATTTTTCCCGTTCCGGAACATCTCTGACAGAGACCTTCCCTTATTGTCGTGCCAAACATGGTGTTTTGTTGGTATCTCACACGGCCTGCGCCCTTACAATCTGGGCATGTGGAGTATTCTTTGCCATTTTTTGCACCTGTTCCGTTGCACTTTTGACAACTTTCTATTCTGTTAAAAGAAAGGATTTTTTCGGTGCCAAAAACGGCTTCTTCAAAACTAAGTTTGATTGCAACATTTATGTCTTCTCCACGTCTTATTCCCCTTTCGGCAGAGCCACCACCAAAAGCAGAGAAAATGTCTGAAAAAATGTCCGAAAAGCCACCACCAAAGCCTTGACCACCACCAAAAAAGTCGCCAAAACCATCAGCACCACCTTGAAATTGTGGGCCGTCTGCAGAGCCATATTGGTCATAGTTTGCTCTCTTCTTGTCATCTCCAAGAACTTCATAGGCTTCGTTGATTTCTTTAAATTTTTCGGCAGCTTCCGGAGTCTTGTTTAAATCTGGGTGATATTTTTTTGCAAGGCGTCTGTATGCTGACTTGATTTCGTCAGCACTTGCTTCCTTGTTTACCCCCAGGGTTTCGTAATAATCTTTGTTTGCCATGGCACTTTATGCCCCTTTTAATATTTTGTTAGTCAACAACAACTTCTGGGTCCCCGTCGTCATCTTTTTTGTTGTTTGTGTTTGTTTGGTCGTTTGCTTGTGCGCCTTGTGGGTTTGCGTTTTGATACATCTTTGTAAACACTTCGTTTGAAACCTGTGTCAAGCTGTCAAGAGCCTTTTTGATAACTTCAATGTCATCACTTTCAAAGTCTTTCTTTGCTTTTTCGATTTCGTCTTCAAGGCGTTTTTTGTCTTCTGCAGAGAGTTTGTCGCCGTTTTCTTTAAGCATCTTTTCAAGAGAGTAAACCATGTTGTCTGCTTGATTCTTTGTTTCAACAAATTCCTTACGTTTTTTGTCTTCTTCTGCGTGAGCTTCTGCTTCTTTGATGGCTGCATCAATATCTGCTTCGCTAAGGTTTGAAGACGCTGTAATTGTGATGTTTTGTTCCTTGTTTGTTCCAAGGTCTTTTGCAGAAACTTTTACAATTCCGTTTGCGTCAATGTCGAATGTTACTTCGATTTGTGGCACGCCTCTTGGTGCTGGTGGAATGTCTGAAAGTTGGAATCTGCCAAGTGTCTTGTTTTGAGCAGCAAATTCTCTTTCTCCCTGCAAAACGTGAATGTCAACGCCTGGTTGGTTGTCTGCAGCAGTTGAGAAGATTTGAGATTTCTTTGTTGGGATTGTTGTGTTTCTTTCAATCAATTTTGTAAACACCCCACCCAAAGTTTCAATTCCAAGTGAAAGTGGTGTAACGTCCAAAAGAAGAACGTCTTTAACATCTCCAGCCAAAACTCCGGCTTGAATTGCAGCACCAACAGCAACACATTCGTCTGGGTTAATGCCCTTGAATGGTTCCTTTCCTGTATAATTTTTTACAGCTTCAACAACAGCTGGGATTCTTGTTGAACCACCAACCAAAATAACTTTGTCAATTTGAGCTGTTGTAAGTTTTGCATCGGCAAGAGCCTTTGTGCAACAATCTGTTGTCTCTTTTACAAGATCTTCTGTAAGAGCATCAAATTTTGCTCTTGTAAGTTCTACTTCCAAGTGTTTTGGGCCGTTTGCATCAGCTGTGATAAATGGAAGAGAAATTGTTGTCATAGGAGTTGCTGAAAGGTCAATTTTTGCCTTTTCTGCCGCTTCCTTAAGTCTTTGGAGTGCAAGTTTGTCTTTTGACAAATCCATGCCACCATTTGCCTTTTTAAATTCTTCTACAAGATAGTCAATGATTCTGTTGTCAAAATCGTCCCCACCAAGTCTTGTGTTTCCGTTTGTTGACAAAACTTCAAAAACATTGTCACCAATTTCAAGAATAGAAACATCAAACGTTCCACCACCAAGGTCATAAACCAAAATCTTTTGATTTGCGTTTTCACCCTTGTCAAGTCCATAAGCAAGAGCAGCAGCTGTTGGCTCGTTGATAATTCTCAAAACGTCAAGTCCAGCAATCTTTCCGGCATCTTTTGTGGCCTGTCTTTGGCTGTCATTGAAGTATGCAGGCACTGTGATAACGGCTTGAGTTACTTTCTCGCCCAAATAGCTTTCTGCATCAGCCTTAAGTTTTGACAAAATCATGGCAGAAATCTCTTGTGGAGTATATTCTTTTCCATTGAGT
>CAKJYB010000083.1 GCA_918241715.1 Clostridiales bacterium | reverse complement strand
TGCATAGTCGTTGAAAACTTTTGTAAGAGCACTCTTAAATCCAATTTCGTGCATTCCACCTTCCGTTGTTGGAATGTTGTTTACGTAAGAGAATGTGTTTTCTGTGTAGGAATCTGTTGGAATAAAACTAACTTCCAAATTCATGAGTTTGCTCTCTGCAGCAAAATAAATTGGCGTCTTAAAGAGTGGCGTCTTTCCTTCAACCAAATAACTAACAAAATCTTTAATTCCACCTTCAAAATGGAATGTTTCTTCTTCGTTGACCCTTTCGTCCTTTACAACAATTTTGAGTCCTTTGTTTAAAAACGCAAGTTCTCTTGCACGTTTTGTTATGGTTTCATAAACAAATTCTTGCTTGCCAAAAACTCTGTCATCTGGCAAGAAAGAAACCTTTGTTCCTGTCGTTTTGCTCAAACCAATTTCCTTGAGTGGTGCAACAGGGACTCCACTATGAATCTTTCCTTTGGAGTCTTCATAAGAGTTAAATTCGATAAAATATTTCTTTCCGTTTTTGTTTACTTCAACTTTGCACCATCTGGAAAGTGCATTTGTAACGGAAGCACCAACACCATGAAGACCACCGGAAAACTTATAGTTTTCGTTGTTAAATTTTCCACCAGCATGAAGCGTTGTGTAAACAACTTCAACACCACTCTTTTTGAGTGTTGGGTGAAGATCAACAGGAATTCCACGTCCATTGTCTTCAACACAGGCACTTCCATCTTTGTTTATTGTGATTTTGATTGTATCACCAAATCCGTTTGAAATCTCATCAATAGCATTGTCAACAATTTCCCAAAGAATGTGATGGTATCCCCTTGAGCTTGTTGTCCCAATGTACATGCCGGGACGAAGTCTAACAGCGTCAAGTCCATCTAAAACGACAATGTCTTTTGATTCGTATTTTTTTTCTGCCATAAATCACTCCAAAATTGTACTTCGCTTATATCTTACCACAAAAAACAAAAATAACAAAAACGAAAAACGCCAAAAAGAACAAAAAATTTGTTTTCGCCGTCAAAAAAATAAAAAAAGTCGTATTTTACGTATTGACACACAATTATATCAATGATATAATTTCGACATAAAGGGAAGAATTATGGAAAGTCTAAAAAAACAAATCCTGCTTAAAATCGCAATGTTTACAATGGTTTGGACAGCTGGCGCACCAATAACAGCAATTGCATTTGACCAGGTTTCAAATGGATACGAAAATCAAGCAGTAAACACATATAGAGCAACAAGCGAATACAGATATATTTCTCAGCAAGAAAGAGAACAGGTTGAGCTCTCATACAAAAACGGAGAAATTGACGAAAAACTCTATAAAGAAAGAATTGAGGATTTGCAAAGCACATCACATGTTTCCAGTTTAATCAAAAGTGGAACAGACGAAAAGTCAAAAGAAATTTTGAAAACGTCAGAAACATTCTACTACACGGCCCTTGGACTATTTGGGTCGTCACTAATCACGGGACCAATTGCATTTGCATCTTTTCATAAACTAAACAAGTCTGATGACCCATCAGAAAAACATTATCAAGATGACGACATGGAAGAAGCATATCACCCAACAGAGCCAGTCAAGCAAACAGAGCCAAAAGGTTTTGAAAGAACAAAATAAAAGGACATAAACTTGTCCTTTTTTTTATTGTCAGGTTGTGCATATTTATTCACAAACGTTTATTTTTATTCACACATAAAAAACCAACACAAAAGCATAATATACAATATGAAAACAATTGTATTATGTGGTGGTGGAACAGCTGGACACGTCTATCCAGCTCTTTCCGTTTCAGAAAAACTAGACAAGAACAATCTACACTACTTTGGTGGAAATGGCATTGAAAAGGAAATTTTAAAAAACCACCCAAACATAACTTATCACCAAATCCCTGCAGTAAAATTTGAAAGAAAGTTTACTTTCAAAAACCTTTTAATTCCATTTAAACTCTACAAATGCGTCAAATTTGCAAAAAAAGAGTTAAAAAAACTAAATCCGGATGTAATTTTTTCTAAAGGTGGGTTTGTTTCCGTGCCCGTTGTGCTTGCAGGAAAAAGGCTTAAAATTCCTGTTGTCAGCCACGAAAGCGATTTGTCTTTTGGGCTTGCAAACAAAATTATTTTAAGAAAATGTGATATCATGTGCACAACCTTTAAAGAAACGGGAAAATCGAACGAAAAGTGCGTTCACACAGGTCAACCCATAAGAGAAAAAATATACCACGGACAAAGACTAAGCCTGTTTAACAACACAAACCCCACAATTCTTGTTTTGGGTGGAAGCCTTGGCGCAAAGTTTTTAAACGACATCATTTTTGACAATCTAGAAAAACTGACGGAAAAATACAACATAATTCATATAACCGGAAAGAAAAATTATCGAAAAATAAGCGCAAAAAACTATAAAATAATTGATTACGCAAACAATATTGAAGATTTTTATGCTTCTTGTGATGTTGCAATCTCCCGTGCAGGAAGTGGCGTTATAAATGAGTTGTTGGCACTAAAAATCCCGATGTTGCTCATTCCACTTTCTAAAAAATGCTCACGTGGGGACCAGATTGAAAACGCAAAAAATTTTCAATCAAACGGCTACGCACAGATGTTGGAAGAAGAAAATTATTCTTTTGAAACTCTAAAAAGCATGCTTGACTCTCTTATCAAAAACAGACAAAACTATGTTGAAAACATGAAAAAATATTCACCAAAAAACAAAGCAACTGATCAAATTGCCCTGCTTTTGAAAAGATATCTAAAGTAAAAGTTTTTGAATATTTATTCACTTAAATTTCTGTAGCAAGTTTATAATGTTGTCATAACTTTGTGGCGAAATATACCCTTTCATTTTGTTTATTGTGTCAACAAGTCCATCATAGTCAAATGTCCCGTTGGACTTTTGAAAGGCAATTTGGTCGGCAAGTTTTTTCATAAGTTCGTCCTGCGACAAATCTTTTAATGCGTCATATTCTACTTTGATGTCTTTTGGTTTTTCTTCTTTCTTTTCTTCAAAATTCATTTCGCTAAGTTTCATAGTTGTCTCCCATAAAATGTATGAGCCTTTAACAAAACTTGTTAAAATTTCATAGAAACAAATATGGAAAATATGGCAGAAAACTATTATCCCAAAGACATTTATCAAGGTTCTGACAACAAAATTTCTTCTCCCCTTGAAAGCATTTTGAAAAACAACCCACTTTTTTCAGCTTTTGCAAATCAAAAGGGGCTTGACCAAAACTTGACAGAACAAATCTTTTCTTCAATTTTAAAACAGCAAGAAACTTCTTCTTCAACAAAGAAAAAGGAGCTTGACACAGATTTTTATGAAGAATATTAAAAAAAACAGCCGACCGGCTGTTTTTTAGTCTCCTACAACTTTTCCATGTTCGAAATAAATCTTTCTTCTGCAAATTTTTTCTGCAATTTCTGGTCTTGTGCAGGTCAAAATCAATGTTGTGTTTGCATCTTTAAGTTTTTTGATCATGCTTAAAATCGCATCAATATAGACATCTGATATTTCATCAAAAATGTTGTCAACAAGAAGCAAGTCAAGTTTTCTAAACGAAAGTCTGATAAGCGAAAGAATGTATTTGTCTTCTTTTCTTATGTTCTTCACCTTTTCGTTTATGATTTTTTCAATCGAATATTCAATGATGGCATTGTTTATCATTTTTTCTGCTTCTGCAGGTTTATAGCCCTTTTTGTTGAGAATATATCTAAAGTTTTCATAAACCGTTTTGTTTTCAATAAAAACTGGGCAATATGGAACATACCCAACATTGATATCCGTCCTGAAATCAACCTTTTTGATTGGAATGTGGTTGAAATAAATTTCTCCAGAATCAAAATCTTCAAGTTTTGCCAAAACTCTCAAAAGCGTTGTCTTTCCACTTTCTTGTTCGCCAACAAAAGCTACACTCTCACCATCGTCAATATCCAAATTGACATCTTCAAGTGCATAAAACTCTTTTGTAAATTTCAAATTCAAGTTTTTTACTGATAACATAACTCACCTATAAATATATAATACAATATCTACAAAAAAAATGAAAGCAAATTTTAAACATTTACTTTCATTCTGTCGGCATGCTAACTGCTTTTTCTCATTTTAAGCACAAACTCATTTGAAATTGGCTCACTCAAAACAAGGATTTCTTCGTTTGTTTGGGTGTTTTTCTTTAAATTCCCAACAACAACCCTAAATGTAAGTTTTACATCACTTTTTGTGGTCAAATTGTATGTTTTGCTTCCATGTTGCTGATATTTTTGATAACCACCTTCTGCTGATACGCCGTTTGCCTTGTCGACAAGATAGGTCAGATTATACCAATAATCCTTTTTGTCAAAACGCACGCTTGTCTTTTCTTCTCCGTGCTCACCAATGCTTACAACCTGCCCTGACTCACTTGATTTAATCTGCAAGTCAACATATTTTTCGTCCATTCTTTCGTCGTCGTCCAAAACGACCTTAACAGAATAGTTTGTGCTGTTTCCAAGAGTGTTGTCGCTTATATGTGCAAGTTGCAGAGCCGTCTGCGTTTCGCACCCACAGCAAAAACAAAAAAGAACACACATAAAAGCCAGCAAAAATTTTCTCATACTTTTAGTGTGTCCATTTTATTAAATTTTATCAATTTATTAGAATTCTACTTCAATCAAACCATATCTGCCGTCATTTCTCTTGTAGAGCACATTTACTTTTCCGGTTTCAGCGTTAAGGAAAATGTAGAAAGTGTGTCCAAGTCTTTCGATGGCATCTTTTGCTTCTTCTGTCGTGATTGGGTCAAGTTCAAACTTCTTTACTCTTGTGATTTCTTTCAATGTCAAATCTGGCTTTTCTTCCAAATATTCAAATGTGTCCACGTCAACATTTGCATTTCTTCTTCCCTTAACTCTCTTTTGCTTGTTTCTGATAATCTGTTTTTCAAGTTTTGGAAGTGTAAGGTCGATATTTTCGTAGTTGTTGTTTCCCTTTACTTCTGCTCTGTAAAGAACACCTTTTGCATTCAAGTTTACTTCAAGTCTTTCACTCTTGTTTTCTGTTGAAGCATAAACCGTTACAGAAACAGGGTCATCAAAATACTTTTCAAGTTTTGCAAGTTTGTTTGTAACAATCTCCTTAAATCTTGGTGTAACTTTGTATTTCTTTTCAATAAATTTGATATCCATATTCTTCTCCTTTGTCAAAATCATTTTAACAAAATTTGCAAAAATCACCAAACATTTTTGCATTATTGTGCAGAATTAAATTCAAGTTTGTCTCCGTTTACAGAAACATTGATAATTCCGTGTTCTTTGAGTTGTCCGAGCAAAATCTTTTCGGCAATTTTGTCTTCAATTTCCTGCTCAATAAAACGCTTAAGTGGTCTTGCGCCATAGTTTAAGTTTGACCCTTTTGCAACGATAAAGTCGATTGCATCTTGCTCCATATCAATTGAAAGCCCCTTTGGCTCCAAACGCTTGTTGATGTTGTCAAGCATAATGTTTGTTATCTTTTCAAGGTCTTGTTTAGAAAGAGAATCAAAAATGCAAATTACGTCAATTCTGTTTATGAGCTCTGGCTTGAACTTGCGTTTAAGTGCGTCCATGTAAATATCTCTTTCAGAAATTCTTTCTTCTTCCTTTGTGGCAAAGCCAAGTTGTTTTTGTTGTCTGATTTCGTTTGCGCCAATATTGCTTGTCATAATGATAATTGTGTTTTTAAAACTTACAACTCTGCCCTTGCTGTCTGTAAGTCTGCCATCGTCAAGAATTTGCAAAAGCGCATTCAAAACTTCTGGGTGAGCCTTTTCAACTTCGTCAAAAAGCACAACGCTGTATGGTTTTCTTCTGACTTGTTCGGTAAGTTGACCACCTTCATCAAAACCAACATATCCCGGTGGAGAACCAATAAGTTTTGAAACCGTGTGGCTTTCCATATATTCACTCATATCAATTCTGATAAGGTTGTTTTCATTGTCAAACATTGCTTCTGCAAGTGCCTTTGAAAGTTCGGTTTTACCAACACCTGTTGGCCCCATAAACAAGAAAGACCCAATTGGTCTCTTTGTGTCCTGAAGCCCAACTCTTGCCCTTCTTATTGCCTTTGCAACGGCTGAAATTGCTTGGTTTTGACCAACAACTCTTTCGTGCAAAATATCTTCCAAATGGACAAGTTTTTCTTTTTCTCCTTCCGTAAGTTTTGTTACTGGAATTCCCGTCCACTTTGAAACAACTTCTGCAATTTCGTTTTCTCCAATCTTTCCGGAAGAACTCTTTTTTACAATATTTTGATTCTGTTTTTTAAGGTCTGCTTCCAAATTTATGATTTCGGATTGCAATTTTGCAGCTTTTTCATAATTTCTTTGCAACGAAGCTTCGTCTCTTGTTGCAGAAAGTGATTTAATTTTTTCTTCCAGATCTCTCACTTTTTGTGGCTTGAGTGTAAAGTTTACTTTGGCACGAGAACATGCTTCGTCAATCAAGTCAATCGCCTTGTCTGGCAAACTTCTGTCAGAGATATACCTATCGGAAAGCGTTGCCGCCGCTTTGATTGCTTCGTCGGTGATTTTGATTTTGTGATATGCTTCGTATGTGTCCTTAAGCCCATTTAAGATTTGAATTGTCTGTTCCACTGATGGTGGGTTTACCATGACAGGCTGAAATCTTCTTTCAAGTGCCTTGTCTTCTTCAATATACTTTCTGTATTCGTCAGTTGTGGTTGCACCAATTGTTTGAAGTTCTCCCCTTGCAAGATATGGTTTAAGCATGTCTGATGGGCTTGTTTCCCCTTCCTTGCTTCCTGCCTGTGCAAGCGTGTGAATTTCGTCAATAAAGACAATAATGTTTCCTGCCTTTATAATTGTTTCAATCACATCTTTAAGTTTCTCTTCCATCTGGCCCCTATATTTTGTGCCGGCCATAAGTCCACCAATCTCAAGAGCATAGATGTTTTTGTCTCTTATCTCATCAGGCACATCACCACTTGCAATTGCCTGTGCAAGGCCTTCAACAACTGCTGTTTTTCCAACACCAGCTTCCCCAATAAGCACAGGGTTGTTTTTTGTCTTTCTGCACAAGATTTCGATAAGTCTTTGGATTTCTTCTTCTCTGCCAATAACAGGGTCAAGTTTGTGTTGTCTTGCCTTAAGCGTTATGTCGCTTCCCATTTCAAGCAATTTTTCAGGCAAGTTGCTGCCGACCTGTGAAGCATCTTCTTTTGATTTTTCTTTGTCTGTGTTGATTTGAAGTGATGACAAAAGTTTGCCACGCATTTCGTCTATATCAACGCCAAAGGCGTTTTCCATCACCTTTGTTGCATAACAGGATTTGTTGCTTAAAATTGCAAACAACAAATGTTCTGTGCCAATAAATGAGTGTCCAAAATCCATGGCAGTTTGTTGTGCGTGCTGAAAAAGTTCTTTCGTCCTTGGAGTAAGTTCTACATTCCCAAACAACGAAACGCCATTTGAAGACTCTTCAAAAAGTTCGAAAAGTGCCTTTTCTGTTACGCCATAACTTGAAAGAAGTTTTGATGCCGTGCAATCAGAAACGCTTGCAAGACCATACAAAATATGCTCTGTTCCCACAAGGTTGCTTCCAAAACGAAGAGCAATCTTGCTTGCGTTTTTTATAACTCTTTCTATGCTGTCCGAAAATAAACTATTGTTATAAGCCATAGTCGTTCCCCCTTTTAATGATATCCAAATTATACAACCTTTTTAACCAGTTGTCTAATTCTGTTAGAAATATACTCACTTCTTGCAATATTTTCCTTTTTTATACCAGAAAAATTTTCGTCTTCTTTCAGATTTGCACTTGCACCTTCATTGTAAAGGTTGTCGAATTTTTTATAATCCAAAATTTTGACAAATCCAAGCGCATCTCCAAATCTAATCTTTGAAAGAAGTTCAACCATTTCTTCTTCTCCCAAAAGTTTGCACTCTTTCAAAATGCCAAAACTTCTGTAAATTTCGTCAACAAGTTTGTCGTGATTTCTTGAAAGCAAATCTTCTCTTGCAGAAAGTTCAATCTCACAGACATTCTCCACAAATTCAGAAACTCTTTGCACAATCTCATTTTCAGAAAGCCCCAAAGATTTTTGGTTTGAAATCTGATAGAAACTTCCAAGAGCCTTGCTACCTTCACCATAAAGGCCCCTTATTGTAAAACCCTTTTCCAATGCGTCTTTTTTGACAATTTCAATATCTCCATTTATTTCGATTGCGGGCAAAAACATCATAACTGAAACTCTCATTCCCGTCCCAAGATTTGATGGACTTGAAGTCAAAAAACCATATTTTTCAGAGTATGCCACATCAATTGAATCCAAAAGCAAATCGTCAAAACGCTTTATTTGAAAAAATGCCTTGTAAAGATCAAAGCCATCAAAAATGCATTGTTCTCTGATGTGATCTTCTTCGTTTATCATAATTATAAGTCTTTCATCAGCACTAACAGCAACTGCTGCAATATCTTTGTTTTCAATAAGTTCTTTGCTTATGATGTGTCTTTCAAAAAGCGTTTGGCAGTCGTCAAGAGACAAATCTTTCAGTCTGATAAAATCAAAATAACCAAATTGGTCAAGCACTTGTTTTACGGAATTTAAGATAAAAACTGCGTCATTTTCATCACGCAGTTTCGTGAAAAAATTGAAGCCAGAGACATTTCTAGCCAATCTAATTCTGGAAGAAATAGCAATTTTTTCAAATTTTTCGTTCATAGTGTCCTTTTATTCTTTGTGAGTTTTGCCGGCATACATTTTGTCAATCACCTTTTGCACTTCAGGCAAGTTGTAGCACTCTTGGCAACCGACAAACCCAGTTTCAAAAATTTCATTTACAGATGTTCCACATTTTGGACAAATGTTTGTGTTATTCATCTTTTTCGATTCCTTTCATTGTAAGAGAAATTCTCTTCTTTTGAAGATCTACTGCCGTAACCTTAACGTCAACAACATCTCCAACTTTTACAACATCGCTTGGGTGCTTTACAAACCCATCAGAAAGTTGTGAAATATGAACAAGTCCGTCTTGGTGCACACCTATATCAACAAATGCGCCGAAGTCAACAACATTTCTTACAACGCCACGGAAAACCATTCCCTCTTTAAGGTCTTCCATGTGAATAACATCACTTCTAAGCACAGGTTTTGGCATTGATTCACGAATGTCTCTGCCCGGCTTTAAAAGTTCGGCTGTGATGTCGTTTAATGTTGGCACACCAACGCCACACTCTTTTGCAACATTGTTTTCACCTTTTTGTTCCACCATCTTTGGCAAAAGCACAAGGTTGTTGTTTTTCACGTCTTCTTCAGAAAGATTGAAGAGTTTTAAAAGTTTCTGTGCTGCTTCATAACTTTCTGGGTGAACGGCAGTGTTGTCAAGAACATTTGCGCCACCAACAACACGCAAGAATCCTGCGCATTGTTCGTATGCTTTTGGCCCAAGTTTTGCAACTGACAAAAGCTCTTCTCTTGACCTAAATCCTTTGTGTGCTGTTCTGTATGCAACAATGTTGTTTGCAATTGATTTGTTGAGTCCAGAAACGTATGACAAAAGGCTTGGAGAAGCCGTATTTAAATCTACACCAACGCTGTTTACGCAGTCTTCAACAACACCCGTCAAAACTTCGGTCAAACGATTTTGTGGCATATCGTGTTGATACTGCCCGACACCAATTGACTTAACATCAATTTTGATAAGTTCGGCAAGTGGGTCTTGCAATCTTCTTGCAATAGAAACTGCACTTCTAAGGTTTACATCATAATCAGGGAATTCTTCTGCAGCAAGTTTTGAAGCAGAATAAACAGAAGCCCCTGCTTCGCTGACAACAGCATAACTTACCGGTCTAGAAACGTGTTTAATAAGTTCTGCAACAAAAATTTCGCTTTCTTTTGAAGCCGTCCCGTTTCCGATGGCAATAATGTCAACATTGTTCTTTTCAATCATAGCCTTAAGTTTTTCAAGGGCTTCTTCTGTTTTAGAACGTGGTGGAGTTGGATAAACAACCGTTGTGTCTAGAACGTCCCCTTTCTTGTCAATAACAGCAATTTTGCACCCGTTGTGATATCCTGGGTCAAATCCCATAATAACGTTGTTTTTGAGTGGTGATTCCAAAAGAAGTGGTCTAAGGTTTACTTCAAACATCTTGATTGCCTGTTCGTCAGCAACTTCTGTCAAATTGTTTCTGCACTCTCTTTCAAGTGATGGGAACAAAAGTCTTTCGTATGCATCTGCAATCGTTTCGTCCATAAGTTGATTTGTGTCTGCATTGTCCTTTTTGAAATATCTTTCAATCACAGGAATTGTAAGTTTTTCGTCAACAACAATGTCAACCTTAAGGCATTTTTCATTTTCTCCACGATTGATAGCCAAAACTCTGTGGCTAGGGATTTTTGCAACTTCTTGCTTGAATGTTGCGTATGTTTCATAAGTCAAATTGTTTTCGTTTTCAAGAAGCGAACATTGAATAAATCCTTTTCCGGCAATAATTTCTCTAAGGTCTTTTCTGAGATCTGCGCTGTCAGAAATTCTTTCTGCAACAATATCCTTTGCCCCTGCAATTGCTTCTTCAACAGAAGGGACTTCTTCTGTGATAAACTTTTCTGCTTCTTGCATAATCACATATTCTTTTGATTGTGCCTGCAAAATGTCAGCAAGTGGTTCAAGTCCTTTGGCAATAGCAACAGAAGCTCTTGTCTTTCTCTTTGGCTTGTATGGTCTATAAATATCTTCAACTTCCGTCATTGTCATTGCACTTTCAAGTGCAGCTGCAAGTTCATCCGTCCACTTTCCTTGTTCGGTGATAACTTTTTGAACTTTGGCTTTTTCGTCTTCCAAATTTCTCAAATACTTAAGTCTGTCGGCAAAGTCTCTCAAAACTTGGTCATCACAAGATCCGTGCATTTCCTTTCTATAACGTGCAATAAATGGAATTGTGTTGCCTTCGTCAATAAGTTCGATGATGTTTTTTGTGTAGTCATCTCTAAGTCCAAATTCGGTAGATAATCTTTCTTGTATTGTCATTTTAGTTTCTCCTTAATCTCTGTTGTATCTCACTAATTATTTTATCATATTGTGGCAAGTTTTTCATAAGGATTTTGCCACTTTTCTGCAAAATTTCGCCCTTAAAAATTGTCATTAACACGTCTTTTTTGTTCTTTCTCCAAACAATCTCTTTAAGCACATCTTTTTGCCCAAATTGTTCTTTTGCAACAACTGCAAAATGAGCAAGATTTCCAACTTTGATTTTGTTTTCAAACCCCATAAGTGAAGAATTGCATGCCATATTTAAAGCATCTTTTTCTGACAAAATTTTGCTGTCTTCAAAAAGTTGTCTTTGTCCTAGGATAAGTTGTCTCATAAAGGCAAAAAAGTCAATTTCGCTGTAGTCTCCACTTCCAAGCATAATGTCAAAATCCAAAAATCTCAAGGCGTTGATGTTTGTCATTCTTCTGCCAACTCTCCCATCTTCGTTTGGAGTCAAAACAATCGGTGTGTCATATCTTTTGAAAATTTTAAGTTCGTCTTTTTCAAAACAATTTCCACCCACCAAAACACAATCTCTATCCAAAAAGCCAAACTCTTCCAAAACTTCTGCCAGACTCTTTTTGTATTGTTTGTCAATTGCCCCAAGCTCAAACAAATCAAGCCCAACTTTTGCAAAAAATCTCTCTTTTGTCTTGGCAAAGTTTTCACTCATTTTTGACAATTCGCTTTCAGAATAATCTTCAATTTTTTCTATTGTTTTTGGTTTATCATTCAAAAAAACTGCACCAGAAAGCAAATTTTTGACAAAAACAAGCTGTCTTGCAAGTTCCTGCAAATCTTTTCCAACTCCACATTCGAAGCTGTTTGAAACTGCCAAATCAGAATTGCAATAAGAGTTTACAAAAGCAGGCATCACATAGTTTTCTTCCAAATCAACTTCCTTGCAATCTGCTTTCAGTTTCTTCCCAATTTCTTTGATTTTTCCATCGTCGCCAACAAGAATGTCTGCCAGTTTTGCCGTTCCACTTTCTATGTCAACGATATAGCCATTTCTAAAAATCTTCATTTTTTCTCCTATAAAAATTATACAACAAAATCCTCATAAAAACAAAAGAAACCAGGCTTAAACCCGGCTTCTTTGATTTATTATTCTGCTTCAGCTTCAACTTCAACAACTTCTTCTTGTTTTGTTTGTTTGATTTGAGTTTTCTTTCTCTTTCTTGGTCTATAAGCAATAGCCCAAAGTCCTGGAGTGATAAACACTGAAGAATAGAACCCTGCAATAATACCAACCAAAATTGGGAATGCAAATTCTCTGATGTCAGCAACACCGATAATCGTGATCATAAGCACCATAATAAGTGTTGTGATTCCTGTCAAGAGTGAACGCATCATCGTTCCCCTTACGGCAGTGTTTGCAATTTTGTTGTTGTCGATTTTTTCGTTTGCATTTCTTGCAATCTTTACATCAGCTCTCATTCTGTCAAAGATAATGATTGTGTTGTTGATTGAGTATCCCAAAATTGTGATAAGCGCTGCAATAAATGAAACGTTGATTTGAGTTCTAAACATAAGCACAACTGATCCTGTGATAAGCACGTCATGGAAGAGTGCCAAAACAGCTGCAAGACCACTTGTGATTTCAAATCTGAAAATGATGTAAATAAGCATCAATACCAACGCCACCAAAAGAGCAATAAATGATTTCATCATAAGCTCTGCACTGGCACTTGCCGTGGTTATACCACCATTTTCAATAAGGTTGTCTTCGTCTGTGTCTTTGTCGTAACCAAATTTTTGCAAAAGTTGAAGTCTGATTTTGTCGTTTTCTTTTTCAATGTCTTCTGTTGGAATGTCGTTGTTTTGATATTTGATAATAACGGCACTGCCCTTTTCGATTGAAAGTTCGCTGACATTCATTGTTGTCGTTTGGATTGTAGTGATTTTAAGACCATGTTCGTCCAAAACGGCTTGAATTGTGTTTTCGATTTCTTTGAGATCACTTAGTTTATGAACTTCACCATAATCTCCATTTTCGTCAATAAAGATTGTCATGTTGGAGCCACCAGTAAAGTCAATTCCAAGATTAAACCCAAGAGAGCACAACAATATCACTCCGACAAGAATAATCACTGCTGGTGCAATCAAAAACCACTTCAAGTTTTTGCAGAAGTCGAATTTTGAATTTGCAAATCTTTCGTCAAGGCTGAAGGTGTTTCTTCTTTTCTTACTCATTTGCATCACCCCCTACAACCACTTCGTTTGGCTCTTTGTATGCCCTAACTTGCTTTGGCAAACGGAGTCTGTTTGGTTTGATGCTGTTTATTGGCAAATACCATTTTACAAACAATCTCAAAATTGCAAGGTTCATAAACATAGAAAGCACAATACCAATCAAAAGTGTGATTGCAAAACCTTGAATTGATGCCGTTCCCAAAATATAAAGCACGATAGCTGTCATAATTGTTGTGATGTTGCTGTCAAAGATTGGCCAGAATGCACGTTTGAAACCAATTTTTGTTGAAAGTGGAATCTTCTTTCCAGAACGATATTCTTCTCTGATTCTCTCAAAGATAATGACCGTTCCGTCAACTGCCATACCAATACTCAAAATAATTCCGGCAAGACCTGGAAGTGTCAACTGAACAAATGAAATTGCTTGCAAGAAGAAGAGCATAAGCACAATGTAAATTGTAAGTGCAAATGCAGCAAGTGCCCCAAGATCTCCATATCTTATCATAAGCAAAATCATGATAAGCACAAGACCAACAAGTCCACCGATGATTGCAAGTTTAAGAGCTTTTGCTCCAAGTGTTGCAGAAATAACTGAACTTTCCAAAAGGTCAAGTTTTACGTTAAACGTTCCACTCATAATTTTCAAAGCATAGTTGTGTGCATCGTCGTATGTTTCAAAACTTCCTGAAATGAAAGTTGAACCACCAGAAATCTTCTGTTCGCAAGTGAGCACCAAATCGGCATCGTCATCAACTTCGCCAAGATAGATATAAATCTTTTTTTCTCCATTTGCTGCATCTTCTGTAAGTGAAGCAAACTTGTCTGCCCCTGCCTTTGAAAACTTCAATGTAACACCATACTTGAATTCTCCAGAGTCGTCTTTTTGGTAAGCAACCTGAACATCGTTGATGTCTGTCCCAACAATTCTCTTTTCTGCGTCAGAACCCTGTGTCAATGTCATGTAAAGTGGTGTTGGATCTCCAATCAAGTCAAAAATCTTGTCGGAATCCGTAACAGATGGAACTTCAATTCTGATTCTTGAGCCACCCTGTCTTGTGATTGTTGCTTCTGAATAGTCTTTTGTGATAAGTGATGTAAGTCTTTCAACCGTTGCATCAATAGCTGTGTCCAAATCTTGCGTGTTGCTGTCGTTTGAAATATCGCAATCGTAGACAACAGAAATACCACCTGCAAGATCTAAGCCAAGTGAAATTGACTTTGCAAAACCATTGTAGGTGTAGCTTGTGAAAGGAATATTAAAACTGCATACTGACAAAACAATTCCAAATGCAGTTAAAAGCGCAACAAGTATAAAGTTTGCAATTGAAAATTTTTTGCGTCTATTTTTAGCCATTGTGTCCCCTTGTCTAAACTAGTAAAATACTTTAGTAAGTATAATACATTAAGGG
>CAKJYB010000082.1 GCA_918241715.1 Clostridiales bacterium | reverse complement strand
GTCTGTCCGCAAATTCTTCAAACTTAAGCCCATTCTTGTTTTCAAAATTTCTTCCACGAATGGCAATCGTCTGATTCTTCTCTTCTTCATCTCCAACAATGATAAGATATGGTATTTTTTGAGAAGATGCTTCTCTGATTTTGTATCCAACTTTTTCGTTTCTGTCGTCAAGTTCGACACGAATATGTCTCTTTCTAAGGTCATTGTAAAGTTTTTGTGCATAGTCGTTGTTTCTGTCTGTAAGTGGCAAAACTCTCACTTGAACAGGAGCAAGCCAAAGTGGCAAAAGCCCCTTTGTCTCTTCCAAAACAAACGCAATAAATCTGTCAAGAGAACCAAGAATTGCTCTGTGAATAACAACCGGTCTTGCCTTTTGGCTGTTTTCATCAATATATTCAAGTTCAAACTTTTCTGGAAGTTGATAGTCAAGTTGCACCGTTGAAAGTGTGATGTCGTGGCCGATGGCACTCTTTACTTGCACGTCAATCTTTGGACCATAGAAAGCCGCTTCCCCTTCTGCTTCATAATAGTTAGCTCCACTCTTTTTCAAAATGTTTCTAAGAGCAGTTTCACTCTTTTCCCAGAGTTTGTCGTTTCCAAAATATTTTTCTTTGTTGTTTTTGTCCCTGAGAGAAAGTCTGAAAGAATATTCCTTAAATCCAAAATCTTTGTAAACGTCAAGAATAAGGCTGATAACCCCTTTGATTTCTTCTTCAATTTGGTCTGGTCTGCAGAAAATGTGAGAGTCGTTTTGCGTGAATCCCCTTGTTCTTTCAATTCCCGTCAAATTTCCACTTGCTTCAAATCTAAAGTCGTTTGCAATTTCGGCAATTCTTATTGGCAAGTCTTTGTAAGAGTGCATAAAGTTTTTGTAAATCATCATGTGGTGTGGGCAGTTCATTGGTCTGAGAACATAAACTTCGTTTTCTCTTACCATTGCAGGAAACATGTCGTCTTGATAGTGATCCCAGTGCCCTGACGTAAGATAAAGTTCCTTGCTTCCAAGGTCTGGTGTGTAAACATGTTTATATCCAAGGTCGATTTCCTTGTCTGTGATATAGTTTAAAAGTGTTCTTCTGAGTGTAAATCCATTTGGAAGCCACATAGGAAGTCCCTTTCCAACAACATCAGAAAACATAAAGATTCCAAGTTCTTTTCCAAGTTTTCTGTGGTCTCTTTGTTTTGCTTCTTCAATAAGAGCAAGATGTGCCTTTAAATCTTTTTTGTCTGCAAAGCCATAGAAATAAATTCTCTGAAGCATTTTGTTCTTTTCATTTCCACGCCAGTATGCACCACTAACTCTGTTGAATTTGTAAGCAAAGCCCCTTAAAAACTTTGTGTTTTCAACGTGTGGTCCACGGCACAAGTCAACAAAGTCGTTGCCCGTGTAGTAAATTGAAATCACAGCATCTTCTGGCAAGTCGTTGATAATTTCAAGTTTGTATTTATTCCCGGCAAAAAGTTTCAACGCTTCTGCTTTGGAAATTTCTTTCCTTACAAAATCTTCGTTGTTTGCAATAATCTCTGCCATTTTCTTTTCAATTGCTTCAAAGTCTTCTGGCACAAAATTATGTTCGCTGTCCACGTCATAATAAAAACCATCTTCAATGTCTGGCCCAATTGTAAGTTGTGTCTTTGGATAAAGGCTTAAAAGTGGCTTTGCCAAAACGTGAGCCATACTATGACGCATCATTGATTGTCTTTCTTCTTTTTCTTCCATTTTTCCATCTCCTTATGGCCTGTCATAATAAAAAAATCCTTAAAGACAAGCCCAAACTTGTTTTAAGGACGATTTTCAAAACCGCGGTTCCACCTTAATTGCACAATGTGCCACTTAATATGAAATTGTTGTATCTTCAAACACAAAAAGTGGTTTCAACATCTTTTTTGACCCGAGTTTTTCACCAGCCAACTCTTCTCTGTGCGCCTTGAAAGTGCCTACTTGTTTTTTGCTAAATACTCTTTTATTTTAAGACTAACCAAATCAAATGTCAAGAACTTTTATGTTTTTATTTCAAAACAGAAAAATTTTCTATTTTTTCAAAACTTTTGTCATAACAGACGTTGACTCTTTCTTCAAAAATCTTTCTCAAAAACCCCGTAGTATCACCATCGGTTTTGCAAAACAGATTTATCTTTTTGGGACAAATGTCAATAAGAGAAGAAACAAGACCTTCGTCAGAGAGTTTTTCAAAACTTTCTCCACTCTCAACTTGTGGGCTTATGCTATAACCATTTTCATCTTCAAAAACATCAATCTCATCTTGTCCCACTTCCAAATTGTCAATCAAAAATTTCAGCAAATCATAAAACGCTTCGTTGCTGACAAGATAGTCTCTGTTTTCGTTTGCAAGTGCAACAATCTCTCCCCATTTTTCTCTCAAGGCCTTAAGTTTAAACTCATAAAAAGAGTCAAGAAAAAAGTTTTTTTTAAGCGACAAATTTCTGCTTATTATGCAAAAATCCGTTTCCCGATCAAAATTTATGAGTGCTTTTTGAAATGCAACTGCACTTATTTTTTCATGAAGTGGAAGATGTAAATTCTCCATCAAAAAGTTTTTCTTATAAAAATTGCAAATGGCTTTTGTCAGACATTTTTCGACAACGTCCAACACTTTTTCCTGTTCGTTTTTTGGGCAAGCAACAAGCACAAAAACCTTTCCAAATTCTTCATAACACGTAACAACTCCACCAAATTCTGCTGTCTTGACCTTGAGTGTTTGGTATATAAATTTTGCCACTTCAATATTTTTGGTCTCAACAGAGATTGAAAGCTCCCACATAAAAACTCCTTACCAAACTATTTTATGCAAGACATTTAAAAATACACTAAAAGTTTTCAATTTTAAAAATTTGACTTTTTGTTTGACTTTTTGCACGATTTTAAAGATAATATTTTAGAAAGGAAATAAAATAGAACTATGAAGAGAAAATTTCTGTTTTTTATGATGTTCTTGTTGGTATTGCCGGTGTTTGCACTTTTTGGTTGCGAAAAACCACAATATTATAATTTTTCTGTGAGAAGTACTGGTGATGGAACAATCACAATAAATGGAGAATCGCTTAAAGGTTCAGCTTCTGTTGAAGAAGGAGAATCCGTAACAATTGTTGCTGTTGCAAAGAATCAAGAGTTTTTGGGGTGGGTTTTCCAAAATTCCACACTTCTTTCTGACAATTCAACCTACTCAATCAAAGACACAACATCTGATGGCAAAGTCGTAAAAAGTGTTTTGACGTTTAAATCTTCAAAGTCAACGAATGGTGGCTACACAGCCGTCTTCAATGATGGCAAATTGACATATTCAAGACTTTCTGCATGGAAAATCACTTCGGACGAAGATGCAACTTCAGAAATTGACAGCGCAGCAAAGCAATATGTCATGAAACTTTCAAACCTTTCACTTGTCCACGAAAAAACAGGAAATTTGGTTTACAACGTTGACGGAGAAGTTTCCGTAAAAGACAATGTTGAAATTCGTGCAAATGATGTTTCCGAACTCTTGTATGTTGATGGCGAAACCAGCCAAAATATCATTCTTTCAACAAACATCTCTTACAATGATTCTGCGTCATACCAACGCAATTTCAGAGCAAACATTCAATATAGACAATCAGCAGTTGTTGACCAGCCAGCAAAAGACGGCAAAAAGGATTACACATTTAGTGTTTCGTATTCAGATGGCGTTTACAAAGTTGCGTTTGGTTTTGAAGTTTCTGCAACACAAACATATTATCTTGTTTTGTATTACAAAGAACTTGGCTTGTAAAATATTGAAAATGGAGAGAAATTATGGATTTTAATTTGGCCACATTTATTGTTGGGATTATGTCCCTTGTCGGTGTGATAACAAACGTTATTGTAACCACACGAAACAATCGAAACAAAAGATACACGGACCTTATAACCCAAAGAAGACTACATACTTTTCAACACATCATTGATTGCTCCAGCAACTGCATAAAGTCTTTGTATGGTGTTATGACAGAAGATGGCAACGACAATGCCCTTGTTCAAACTTTTGTTGAAAACAAAGCACAAATCTTTTACAACACAAACTACAAGGCGTCAGCAGAAAAGGAACTTAGAACAGCACTTGATGCTCTTCAGGGCTTGCTTGTTGGTTATGTAGAAAACAAAAGCAGATTGACAAAAGCACAAAAGGCACAAATCTTTGAAGCGATGAAAAAAGGTGCAGACTATTATCAAGCAATCTCAAGCGTTTACTGCAAATGCGAATGGGTGAGAATTAAAGAAATAACCCTTTCAGTAAAAGATCAAATGGACACTCAAAAAGAATATTTTGAAAGAGTGAAAGAAATTGAAAAAGATGTTTCCAAAAACAAAAAATTCTTGTTTGAAAACACCTTTGACAAAATTGTAAAATAAAACAGCCAATCGGCTGTTTTTTTATATGTATTGAATTTCGTCTCCACCAGCAGAATTATAGTTTGAAGAATTATCTCCATAACTATATATTTCTTGTGTTTCTGAATTGTATCCGTAGTAGACACAACCATAAATTTCTATCCCCGCCCTGGTTTTCGCCTTATAGGTTACTTTATATTGATAATCAACTGGGTCGTTAATTTTAAAGGAACTAGTTATATCTTTTTTATAATAGACGGACTCAACTTTATATGACGATGGAACATACAACGTGCTTTTTATGTCAGCTTCTATCAAACTATACCCACCTGGGTCGCTTGGTTTGTTTGATATTACAAAATAAGCAATAATCCCGGCAACTATGATAAGTGGTATAATCGTTCCTAAAATTATTCTTGTTCTCAAAGGCAGTTTTTTCCATCTATTTTCGTTTTCAATTTTCTCTTCCATTTCTATCTCCTTGTGCTTAATATATCACATTTTGAGATAAATGTCAACATCTCATTATGAGATTTGTATAATATTTTTATGAGACTAAAAGAACTTAGAGAAGAAAATAATTTTTCACAAAAAACAATTGCAGAAGTTTTGCATATAAAACAAAACACCTACTCACAATATGAAACAGGTGCAAGACAAATTCCGATTGATTTGTTAGTATTATTAGCTAAACACTACAACGTCTCCGTCGACTATATTCTCAATTTAACAGAAATAGATTACCCTTATCCAAAAAAATAAAACAGCCAATCGGCTGTTTTTTTATTCGTATACAACACTTTTCAAGTATAACCCGTTTGGTGCCATCGTCTTGCCGGAATATTTTCTGTCCCCCGTTTTAAGTGCCTTTTTTATGTTTTCCAAATCTAGTCTGCCAGCAGAATATTCCAAAAGGGTGCCAACAATTATTCTGACCATGTTATACAAAAATCCATCTCCAGTTATTTCAAAAGAAATGTCCTTTCCTTTTTTGGAAATGCTTATATCAAAAATTGTTCTTTCAAAATCTTTTACTTGTGTGTTTGCACTACAAAAACCCTTAAAATTGTGCTTTCCAATCAAAATTTTTGATGCCGAAAGCAATTTTTCATAATTTACATCATAAGGATAAAACCCTAAAATTTCATTTTTTATTGCAGATTTTTCCCTGCCAATGTGGACCAAATATTTGTAAGTTTTTCTTTTTGCAGAAAATCTTGCATGAAAATTGTCGTCTGCTTTTTCCACTTTTTTGACTCTTATATCGTCAGGCAAAAGATTGTTTAATGCGTATTTAAAATTTTTTATTGGCATGGTGTTTTGGGTTTTGACGGAAGCAACCTGAGCAAGTGCGTGCACCCCCTTGTCCGTTCTGCCACTTCCCTCAACATTTGTTTTTTCTCCGGTCAAATTGAAAAACGCTGTCTCAAGTTCTCCTTGAACACTTCTCTTTCCGTTTTGTTTTTGCCAGCCACAAAATTTGCCACCATTATATTCGATTGTAAGTTTCAAATTTCTCATATTTTTATTTTACAAAAAATATTTGTAATAATCAAATAAACTTGACTTGTTTTGAAGAAAAATTATAAACTTGAATTATAAAGGAAGGGTAGATATGAAAAAAGTTTTAGATGCAAATACAGCAGTCGGAATGATTGCCTACAAATTGTCAGAAGTCATTCCAATTTATCCAATCACACCATCTTCTCCAATGGCAGAATATTGTGATGGAGAATTGTCTGCAGGAAGACCAAATTTGTTTGGAAAATTGCCTACACTTGTTGAGATGCAGTCCGAAGGTGGAGTTGCCGGAGCCTTGCATGGAAGTCTGTCAAGTGGAGCACTCAGCACAACATTTACATCAAGTCAAGGTTTGCTTTTAATGATTCCAAACCTTTACAAACTTTCTGGCGAACATTTGCCAGGAGTGATTCACGTTGCAGCAAGAGCCCTTGCATCTCATGCTCTTTCAATTTTTGGTGATCACAGCGACGTTATGGCAACAAGACAGACCGGTTGCATTTTGCTATGTTCTTCTTCAGTTCAACAGGCACATGACTTTGCTCTTATCTCCCACATATTGACATACAAAACAAGTTTGCCTGTTTTGCACTTTTTTGATGGATTTAGAACATCACATGAAATTCAAAAAATTGATGTTATTGATGACGAAACAATCAAAAAATTGATTCCAGAAGCAGAAATTGCAAAATTTAGGGCTTCAAGATTAAACCCTGATGCCCCATACCAAAAAGGCACAGCACAAAACCCAGACGTGTTTTTCCAAAACAGAGAACTTTCAACTCCTGCCTATAAAAATGTCTATAACGAACTTGAAAAAATCCTTGCACAATTTGCAAAACTCACTGGCAGAAAATATAGCCCACTTCAACTTTTTGGAAGCAAGACAGCAGAAAATGTTGTTGTTTCAATGGGCTCTTCATGTGAAGCTATTGAAGAATATATCGAAAATGAAAAACTTAAAAATGTTGCACTTTTAAATGTGCATCTTTACAGACCTTTTGAATACGAACAACTTTCAAAAGTTTTGCCAAAAGGCGTAAAAAAGGTTATTGTCCTTGACAGAACAAAAGAGTGTGGATCCAGAGACCCACTTTATCTTGATGCTGTGTCATCTTTAAAAGACAGACCAGAAGTCAAGGTTTTGGGTGGAAGATATGGCCTTGGTGGAAAAGAATTTACGCCATCAATGATTCAGGCCGTAGTAAAAAACTTTGCAGACGAAAAAGATGACTTTACGGTGGGTATTGAAGATGACGTGTGTCATTCTTCTTTGCCACTTGAATCCTACACCCCAAAGTCAAAAGTGTTTGAAATGAAGTTTTTTGGTCTTGGCTCTGACGGAACCGTTTCTGCAAGCAAGAGCTTTATCAAAATTTTGGGGACCGAACTTGACAAATACGTCCAAGGTTATTTTGAATATGACAGCAAAAAGAGTGGAAGTTTGACACGTTCTCACCTTAGAGTAAGTGATGCCCCAATCAAGAGCACATATCTTGTTCAAACTCCAGATATTGTTATGATAAGCAACTTCTCATTTGTGCATAAATACAATTGTCTTGCAGGGTTGAAACAAAACGGGGTTGTGCTTATAAACTCCATATTCTCTGCAGACGAAATAGACAAAGTTTTGCCAGACATTTACAAACAGACACTCAAAGAGAAAAACGCAACACTCTATGTGGTCAATGCACAAAAAATTGCAAGCGAAGTTGGCCTTGGAAACAAAATCAATATGGTTATGCAAACAGCGCTGTTTAAGGCATCAAACATAATCGATTTTGAAACGGCCATGAAGCAGATTGAAAACTACATCACAAAAACTTTTGCAAAAAAAGGTCAAGCCGTTGTTGACAAAAACCTTATGGCAAGCAAACTTACCATAGACAAAATTGAAAAAGTTGATGTAAAGAAACTTAAACTTAGAAAAATCAACCTTTCTCACAAGGAGATTGAAGACGAATTCTACAATAAAATCATGGATCCAATCGACAAACTCTGTGGCGACAATTTGCCTGTTTCTGTGTTTGACAAGGCCGGAATTGTTCCACAAGGCACGGCAGAACTTGAAAAACGTGGAATTGCTTCACAACTTCCAAAATGGATTCCTGCAAAGTGTATTCAATGTGGTCAATGTATTATTTCCTGCCCACACAATGCCATTCGTCCAATTTTGACAAAAGCAAAAACACCAGAAGAAGTGGAATTTGCAAACGCATTTGGAATGAATGGTTATTATTACAGAATTCAAGTTAGTCCAGAAGACTGCACAGGTTGTGGAGTTTGTGCAAACGTATGTATTGCAAAAGAAAAAGCAGTCGAAATGAAAGGTGCAGAAGAAATTTTGGAAGAAGAAAAACGAAACTATGCCCTTACAAAGACGCTTCCAACAGAAAAACAGACACCATTCTCTACAGATATTCCAAAAGGTTTGCAGTTTAAGGATTGTTATTTTGGCTTCTCTGGGGCTTGTGCCGGTTGTGGTGAAACACCTTATATCAAACTTGCAACAAGTCTTTTTGGCGACAGAATGATTATTGCAAACGCAACAGGCTGTTCCAGCATCTATGGTGGCTCCTATCCAAGTTGCCCTTACCTTAAAGACAAAGATGGAAAAGGTCCAGCATGGGCAAATTCTCTGTTTGAAGACATGCTGAATTTGGTCTTGGCATCAAACTTGGCACAAAATACAGCTCTGACAAAGACCAAAGTGTTTGGATTGTCGGTGGAGACGGCTGGGCATACGATATTGACTATGGTGGCCTTGACCATATCCTAAACGGCACAGAAAATGTAAACATTCTTGTTTTGGACACAGAAGTATATTCCAACACCGGTGGACAATCGTCAAAATCAACTCCACGTGGTGCAATGGCAAAATTTGCAAACGCAGGAAAAAGGACAAAGAAAAAAGACCTTGTTTCAATTGCAATAGCTTCCAAAAACTGCTATGTTGCACAGGTCAGCCTTGGCGCAAACATGAATCAATGCATAAAGGCATTTAAAGAAGCAGAGGCATTTGATGGTCCAAGTCTTATTGTGGCCTACAGCCCATGTGTAAACCACGGAATTGACATGTCAGCAACGCCTGCAGAAATGAAAAAAGCTGTTGATTGTGGATATTGGGCACTTTTGCGCTATAACCCACAGGAAAACAAACTCTCACTTGACAGCACAAGCGACTTTGAAAAATATGACGAATATTTAAACGGAGAAACAAGATTTAGTGCAATCAAAGAGCTTCGTGGCGAAGAAGCAGAAAAACTTCTCTCTCAAAGCAAAAAAGATGCTCTGGAAAGAATTGAAAACATAAAAAATATAATAAAAACAACACAAAATTAGTATAATCTTTTTATACAACATATTATGTTTGACAAAAAAAGAAAAAACTATTAAAATGGTTGTAATCAAAAACAAAGGGGAAAAGATGGACTTATTTAAAACTTGGCTTGTAGAAACACCTATTGCACATCGTGGACTTCATTCAAAAAATGTTCCAGAAAACTCACTTTTGGCATTTACAAAGGCGATTGAAAAAGGTTTTGCGATTGAATTTGACGTTCATGTCCTTGCTGATGGAACACCAGTCGTTTTTCACGACGAAAAACTTGCCAGAATGACGGGAAATGACGGATATATCAAATATTTAAACAAAGAAGATTTGAAATCTCTTACGCTTAAAAGCACAAAAGAGCACATTCCAACGCTTCAAGAAGCACTTGATCTTATTGATGGAAGAGTGCCTATTTTGCTGGAAATCAAAAACTTCCACAAAGTTGGAAAGGTGGAACAAGCCATCATTGATGTCCTTAAAAACTATCGTGGTGAATATGCCGTTCAATCTTTCAACCCATATTCTCTTGAATATTTGAAAGTTCATGCCCCAAACATCATAAGGGGTCAACTTGCAGGGTCATATGGTGGCGAAAGAGTAAGTCTTTTCAAAAGAATTGCTCTTAAGAAAATGAAATACAACAAGTTTAGTGAACCACAATTCATAAACTACGATGCAAAACATCTTCCAAGCAGATATGTAAACAAATATAAAGATCTTCCACTTTTGGCATTTGTCGTAAGAAGCAAAGAAGAGTATATCAAGGTTGTAAAATACTGCGACAACGTTGTTTTTGAAAACTTTGAACCAGAACTTTAAAAACAAAAAGAACTTTACAAAAGTTCTTTTTTTTATTCCACCGTTACGGACTTTGCAAGGTTTCGTGGTTTGTCTGGGTTGTGCCCCAACGCAATACAAGACCTAAAGGCAAGCAACTGCAGTGGAATTATGCTGACGATCGGCATAAAAATTTCGTCAAAACTCTGCAACTTGAGATTGTAGTCCACTTCCACATCATGCTCCATATTTGAAACAAGCAAAATGTGTCCACCACGAGCCTTAATCTCTTGCAAATTGCTTTCAATCTTGTCTTTTGTTTCTTTTCTTGTAGAAATTGCAATAACAAGGCTGTCTTTGTCAATAAGTGCAAGCGTTCCGTGTTTAAGTTCTCCTGCAGGAATACCAATGCAATTTATGTAAGAAATTTCTTTCAATTTCAAACTGCCTTCAAGTGCCGTTATGTAATCCTGTTGTCTTCCGACGAAAAAGATTTTTTTGTATTTCAAAAAATCTTTGATTTTGATGCACTCACCGGTCAAACTCTTCATCGTGAAATCAAGATTTAAAACAAAACTTTTGATTTTGTCGGACATGTCTTTTGAAGAGAGTTTTATCGCCAAAGAAAGCAGAGTAAAAACTTGCGCAGTATAGGCCTTGGTTGAAGCAACAGCAAATTCTGGCCCGGCATAAGTTGGCAAAACGTAATTTGCAAGTGTGTTTAAAGTGGAGTATTCAACATTTGTTATGCACAAAATTTTGGCTCCAAAATTCTTTACCATTTTTGCGCATGCAATAGTGTCTGCCGTTTCTCCACTTTGGCTGACAAAAACATACAAACAATTTTTTGAAAGTGGTTGTTTTTCATATCTAAATTCACTGGCAACCA
>CAKJYB010000081.1 GCA_918241715.1 Clostridiales bacterium | reverse complement strand
CTGCAAAAAATAGTCCAGCAACAACGCCCAATTTCAATGACAAAGAACCATATTTTTTCTGCTCTTGTTCGCACGCTGATTTGATTTCGTGAAATCTGTTTACGTAGGACTCAATCTCTTTGGTTTGGTTTTCAACATCACTTCTTCCAAGGGTCTTAAAAAAGAGCAGAACAAGGTCCTTTTCGTCGTTTTTTAAAACATCATTTTTTTCAAAGAGAGTTTGGACTGAAAGTTCCGTTTTTCTGTCAAGATAATCAACAAATTTCTTGTCTATATCAAACAGATTTTTTCTGGTGTTTTGGTCGAAATTTTCTATCAAAACCTTAAGTCTTTCTCTTGAAAAATTTATCTCCAAAGAAAGTTTGTCTGCAAAAGAAATTATGCTTTCAAAAAAGCGTTTTCTTTTGGTATATTTAGAAGAAAGTGCATACCCCACAAACACACACAGGCAAAACACGCAAACAATAAGAAAATACTTCATAAAACTCTCCTTTATCTGTAAATTCTTGCAAAGTTTTCGTCATAGACACCTTCAAATGTTCCGGGTCCATTTCTGTTTGACAAAAGAACAAATCTTTTAAAAACTTTTCTTTCAAAAAGGTCTTCAAAAACATCTTTTTTGCCAAGGTTTTCCAATTTGTCAGAATGAACTGATGCCAGCAGTTTCACCCCACAAGAACAGGCATATTCAACAGCTTCAACATCTTCTTTCTGCCCCAGTTCGTCAGTGATAATAAGATCTGGAGCAAGGGCTCTTATTCCATTTTCAAAGCCACGCTTTTTGTCAAAGAAACAAATTTTGTCTGTAAAGTTTGAATTTATGCCACAATCAAGTTCTCCACGTTCGTCAAGAAGCAAGACGTTGTATGGCAAGTTTCTTATGGAAAGTTGATACACAAAGTCCCTTAAAAAAGTGGTCTTTCCACAGGCAGGTGGAGAGACAACAAGCGTGTTTTCAATGGTGTTGTTGTGGTAGATGTATGGAAAAGCATTTAAGGAGCAGTTTTTTACGACGTGTGGGATTCTGATGTTGCAACTAGAAAAGTTTGACATCGTCTTAAGTTTTCCGTTCTCTTCAATCATGTTTCCACCAATGCCAATTCTCACCCCATCGTCAGTTATGATAAAGCCTTTTTTAATTTGTTCGTTGACAGAATAAATAGAACATTCGCTTGCTCTAAAAATGACATCTTCAATCATAATTTTGCTTACAAAAAGGGCTTTGTTCAAATCGCCACACAGCCCTGTTTCACAGACAAAATAGGCTTTTCCAGAACAAAAAACTACAATCGGCTTGTCAGCACGAAGTCGTATTTCGTTTATGCTCTTAAGCCCCACTTTTTCATTTAAGATTTTGAAGATTTTTTCTGAAAGAATTTTGTTTAACATACCAAAACTTATGTTTTATTCTTTGGACAAAGTTGTTTTGTTTTGACAGCTTTTGTCATAATTTGTAAGGTTAAAAAAATAAGGCAAACACTTGACAAAACAGCCTTGTTTGCCTATAATAATTAAACCGGACTAGATGGGGAGTTAGCAGTGCCCTGCAACCTGCAATCTGCTATAGCAGGATCGAACAGCTGTTTCGGTTTGATTTGGTCGAAGATGTGTGCAAAGGTTTGATGGTGAAGTCAAGGTCTTGTGCAATTTGCTCCTTCGAACCGTGTCAGATCCTGACGGAAGCATCACTAAGAAGATAAGTAGATGTGCCATAAGGAAGCTTTGGTGGAGTTAAGTTTTTGTAAGGCAGTCGGTCAAGTCTTAACAACACAGCCGTCCGGCATGAAAAAAGCAAGGTCTAAGCCTTGCTTTTTTGTTTTTTCTCTTTCTTTTTGGTCTCCTGTCCATTTTCTATGGATTTTTTCAAATTGTCCATGCCTTGCTTTACTGCACTTTCACCTTTGTTTACAAGTTTCTTTGCATCTTGGGAATGTTTGTAAAGCAGTGCACCGGTAACCATTCCGGCACCAAGACCCACGAGCATATATAATTCTTTCATTTCAACCCCCTGAAAGTAGGGTTTGCAAAATGTCGAATTTTATACTTTTATGTTTTAATACTTATATCTGTCAAGAACACTTAAAATCTTTGGATAATCTGATGTAGAACCAAGAAGCCCAGTAATCTTGTCTTTCAAGAACATCTTGTCGTCATGGCAAATTGATGGAATTGTTTTTGGGTCTTTAAATCTGATGTAGTTTGCAATATTTACAAATGTTTTATATACATCATTTGAGTCAAACAAATAGTTTGGAGCAGAGTATAACAAACTCTCCAAAATAATCTGATTTGGAACAGACCCATACGCCTTTCCGTAGACTTGATTGATAATTTTTATCATGTTTACAAACATTGGACCCACTTGCTCTGTTTTTTCGTCAATCTTTGCAAAACGTGTCCCAAAGTTTACTTCTTTAAATTTGTTTTTTGAATGAGAGTAAACTTTGAATGTTTCTGTTGCGCTTTCAAAATATGCAATCAAAATGTTGATTTTTACGCCAGGTCCAAAATCGTCTGGTCCAATAAGCGTGATATATGCAGGAAATTCATATTCTACAGATGTTTCGGAGATATAATCTGCCATTCTGTGAATCAAGTCACCTTTCAAGTTTTCAAGTCTATACTTTTCAAATGTAACAGGCTTTTCAACATCAACATTCTTCTTTGATTTCTTCTTTTTTCTGCCAATACGCCAATAAGACCTAAATGTCTTCCAAAGGTTTGCCCACCAATATCTCTTTTTTACGGAATTGAAAGCAATTTCTGGGTTGTCAATTCCAAGAATATAGTTGTATTCAGAAAGCTGACAAAAAGCCCCTGTGTATGCTTCGTCAAAAGGCAGAAGAACACACTTGTCCACCTTGATAAATGGAGAACGTTCTTCAATTTCTGACAATGCCGTTCCAACAAGGTTGAAAACGATTGTGTTTATTTTTACAGCAAATTCTTGGTCTGAGCTGTCATTCAAACTCTCAACCAATTCTCTATCCAATACAGCCTTCATTTTTTCTTTTTCCTTTTTTTTATTTTTTCATGATGTATGTGCAAAGGTCAACAAGTTTGCAGGAATAACCCCACTCATTATCATACCATGCGCAAAGTTTTACAAATGTTGGGCTTAACATAATTCCAGCCTTTTCGTCAACAATACATGTTCTGGAATCTCCAATGAAATCACTTGAAACAACGCTGTCATCGGTTACCCCAAGGATCCCGGCCATCTCTCCCTTTTCTGCCTTTCTGAAAGCAGCCATAATCTTTTCGTATGTTGTTGGTTTTTTAAGTCTAACCGTAAGGTCGACAAGAGAAACGTCAATTGTTGGAACTCTCACACTCATTCCTGTAAGTTTTCCTTGAAGTGATGGTATAACCATTCCAACGGCCTTTGCTGCCCCGGTTGTTGATGGAATAATGTTTGTTCCGGCTGCTCTTCCACCACGCCAGTCTTTTTTGCTGTTTCCATCAACCGTAAGTTGTGATGCTGTGATGGAGTGAACCGTTGTCATAAGACCTTCTTCAATTCCAAATGCATCGTTTACAACTTTTGCAAGTGGTGCAAGGCAATTTGTGGTGCAGGAAGCATCAGAAATGATAAGTTCGCCCTTATATTCGGTGTGATTTACGCCCATAACATACATCGGCATATTCTTTCCGGGAGCAGAAATAACAACTTTTTTTGCTCCACCGGCAAGGTGAACTTTTGCAGAATCATAATCAGTAAACTTTCCTGTACATTCAACAACAACATCTACATCGTCATTTTTCCAAGGAATGTTTTCAGGCTCTGACTCTTGATAGAAAGAAATCTTGCTTCTTCCAATAACAATCTTTCCGTCCTTAACTTTTACCTGTTTGTCATAGTGGCCATGAACAGAGTCATGTGTCAAAAGATATACTGCATATTCTGCGTCCATGTTTCTGTTGTTGATTGCAACAACTTCAACATCGTCTCTCTCTTGTGCAATCCTTAAAACAAGTCTTCCAATTCTTCCAAATCCGTTGATTCCAAGTCTAACTTTTCTCATTATTTACCACCTTTTTTGTTTGTTGTTTTTGCAGGCTTTTCTGCTGGTTTTGTCGTTGTCTTTTTCTTTGCAGGGGTTTGTTTCTTTTCTGCAGTCTTTTTTGTTGAAACAACTTCTTTCTTTTCTGCTTTCTTTGTTGCAGTTTTCTTTGCTTTTGGTGTTGTTTGTGTCAATTCAGTCTTCTCTTCTTGTTCTGTTTTGTCATAAACAACTTCCAATTCTTCTGCCTTGCTGTAAGACAAATCTCCAACAGCAATTGTTCTGACAAACTTGAAAATTACAAGCACAAGTATTGTTGCGGCAACAATCCACCAGAATATGATAAGGAAGATATACAAAGCCCAGATGTTTTCAAACATCAACATAATATAGACGCCATCAAAAATGCTTACACCAAGAAATACCACTGCCAAAATCAAGAAAGCCCAATTCATAAATTTGTCATAAATCTTTCTTGCAGGCTTTGAATTTGTTTCTATTTCTTGCATGTCAACGCCAACATATCTGTTGATTCTTGTCGCCATTGAAAGATTTGGAACAGCAGTCATAAGTTCGTGCATATTCTCAGAAAAACCAACAGCCGAAATATCGTCAAAATATGTTATCGCAAAGATAGAACGCAAAATCTTCTTTGCCAAGTTTTTAAAGAACATCACAAATTTGTTGCGTGGTTTGTGAAAACTTGCAACGTCTGCTTGTTCTGAAACAAGTTTAAAAAACTCATCTTGCTCAAGTGGACGTCTAACAACAACAAGTCTGCCCCTTTTCTTTCCTTCAACAGCATGAAGAGCATTCAAGATTTCTTCTCTGCCAGAATCTTCTTTATAGACATGAAGTTCAACGCCTTCAACATCTCCAAATTTCTCTTTCAAGTTTTTAGGGAGACCAACATAAAACTTTACATTTTTTGTTTTGTTGTCTTCAATAAATTTTTTGAAACCATCAACATTTTCAACAATAGGAACTAAAATGTTTATCATATTACTTCTCCCCCGAAATTTTCTTAAGTCTTCTTGCATGTCTGCCACCTTCAAAACTGGTTGTCAAAAAGACTTTTACAATTTTTATTGCTTGCTTTTTTTTGATAAAATTTGCACCAAGGCACAACACGTTTGCATCGTTGTCTTTTCTTGCAAGCAATGCCATTTTTTCGTTTACACAAAGTGCTGCTCTAATCTTTGGATTTCTGTTTGCTGCAAGACTCATGCCAATCCCAGAACCACATATAAAAATGCCAACATTGTTTTTGTTTTCCAAAATCTTTTCTATGCCAAGTTTTGCAACATCAGGATAATCAACAGGCTCTTTGCTGTAAGACCCCACATCAATTGTTATGATGCTTTCTTTGTTGAAAAAGAGTTTAAGTTCTTCTTTCAGTTCATATCCCCTGTGATCGCTTGCAACAATAATCATACTTCACTCCTTAATTTTTCAATTTTGTTTAAAAGCACATCAACATTTTCTTCAATCTGTTTTGCGACTTTTATGTAGGTTTGCAAATCCTGTCCATACGGATCAGCCACATCTCCGGCAAGAGAACTAAAGCTGATAACTTTTGCACCCTTAAGCAAATCTGCGTGCGCTTTTGTAACACAGACATAAAGCGTTTTTGCATTTGTTTTTGTAAGTTTTACGCTTTTTCTGTCGCTGTAGTCATATCCAAGTTGTTTAAGTGCAAGCTTTGCGTTTTCTGAGATGTTTTCTTCGTCTGCAAAAAAACCTGCAGAAGTAAAGGTGTAATCAAGATTTCTTTCTGTCGCCTTTTTTCGTGCAATTCTTTCTGCCATAACAGAACGGCAAGTATCTCCGGTGCAAACGAAGCAAATGTCAATCATTCTTCACCCCTAATTCAAAAAGAGTATAACCTAAAAAAGAAAAAAAACAAAACAAAAATGTTCTGTTTTTAAAATTTATTTTAAAATAATTTTTCTTGGCTTGTAGAGTTTGTCTAAATTGTATTTTTCTCTTGTCTTTGCAAGGAAGATATGAAGCGTAACCCCAACAAAGTCAAAAACAATCCATTCTCCCTTGTTGTAGCCTTCAATCTTGTCGGTATAACCATATCTTTCAGCAACAATGTCAGCCACTTTTTTGCTGTCAGAAATTTTGGCAGATGTGGCCAAAACAACATACTTCTCTTCGTCCTTTTCGGAGAGATTATATACCATAACGTTTTTAAGTTTGTTGTCCTGCAAAAGTTTTACAAGATCCTTTATGTTGTTCATACATTATTATTTTAACAAGACAAATTGCTTTTTGTCAACAAAAAGACAGCCAAAATCTGTATACAAACCAAGAATTGCGTCAAAAATTTGTTTATGAGAAAAATCAACATTATTTTGCAAGAAATTCTAAGGCTCTTTGTCCTTTTTCTTTTCTTTTTTGTCTGGATTAGATATTTTATAAGAGATTTTGCCAAATCAACGATATTATCGATTGTCTGCGTCCTTTTGTTTGAAGTGGTATGCCACGTTTTAAAAAAGAAAAACAAACTCAGAAAAAGCCTGAAACTTACTGAAAAAACAAAGGCAGAAAACATGTTTCTTTCCCTAGCTTTAAGTTCTCAGCCCACAAACTTTTTCTATGAGTTGGCAAAGACAAGACATCAGTTTGTAGAAAAAACAAAAAAATATGTGTGCATTGATTATCCAATTGAAAAAGTCAAAACCTTGCTTTTCTTCAACGGGAATTATGCCGGACTTGAAACAAAAGATTTGATTGAAATTTACAAAACGTCAAAAAGAGAAAATCCAACAAAAATTGTCGTCTGTTGCAAAGAAATAGCAGACAAACAAATATATCTCCTACTTGGCTCTTTCGCCGAAAAAATCGTCATTCTAGACCAATACGAAACCTACAAAAAACTATACAAACTCTATGACGTTTATCCAAAAATAACAATACAAAACAAGCAAGAAAAGAAACTTGTTTTCAAAGATTTGGTTGCATATTCTTTCAATAAAAAAAGGACAAAAGGCTATCTTTTGTCGGCTTTTGTTTTGATTTTTAGCAGTCTGTTTGTAAGGCAAACGCTGTATTATTGTGTTGCATCTTCCATGCTCTTTGTCATGGCGTTTTTATCGCAATTTAATGTGCGTTTCAACAAAAAGCAGGACAATGACGTGATTTAACTATTGCAACTCTATGTGCTTAATGCCCTTTTTGGTCGATTTCTTATAGAGAATAAAGGTTTTTCCAATGCATTGAACAACGTCAGCACCAATTATGCCTGCAAGTTCCTGTGCAAGTTCCTTTGGCTCTTCATCACAATTGTTTAAAACCTTAAACTTTGCAAGCTCTCTTGCCTGCAAAACCTGTCTTGCCGTTGTGATTGAGTTTTCATTGAGTCCATCTTTGCCAATTTGCATCACAGGTTCAAGTGCGTTTCCAAGACTTCTAAGCCTTGCTCTCTGTTTTGTTGTAATCATATACACCCCCATATTTTGTGTATTATTCAATAGCATACTACACAACATTTTGTGTTATTCAACATATTCAAAGACAATGTCTTTTATTATGACCGTATCACCTTCTTTCATGCCTTTTTCTTTAAGCATGTCAATAACTCCCATTTCTTTAAGTTTTGTTTGGAAATAGGCAAATGAATATTGGTCAGAAATAATGACTCCCCTTGCCAAGTTTTCTATTCTGCCACCGGAAACAACAAAACTTCCATCGTCGTTTCTTGTGATTTCAATTGTAGAGAAGTCTTTTTTGTCAAAGTCGAATTCTTCAACGTCCAAAGCTGGCTTGATAGGTATTTTCTTAAGCGTTTCAAGGACTTTTTTCTTGAGTTGCTCAATACCATCTCTTGTATAGGAAGAAATGCACAAAAAGTCGTTTATTCCGTATGTTTTTGTAAAGAGAGCAAGTTTTCTGTCAAGCTCTTGTTTTTCAAGCAAATCGCATTTTGAAAAGACGACAATCTGTTGTGTTTTTGACAATCTTTCGTCATACTTTTTAAGTTCTTCATTGATAATTTTATAATCTTCAATAAAGTTTCTGCCTTCCGTTTCTGAAATGTCAATCAAGTGCACGATAAGACGAACTCTTTCAACGTGTTTTAAGAAATAATGGCCAAGTCCTGCCCCATCACTTGCCCCTTCAATAAGGCCCGGAATGTCGGCAATAACGAATGTTTCACCATACACTTCGCACACGCCAAGATTTGGATATATAGTTGTAAATGGATAGTTTGCAATCTTTGGGTTTGCATTTGAAATAACAGACAAAAGTGTTGATTTCCCAACATTAGGAAATCCAACAAGCCCAACATCAGCAATTGTTTTAAGTTCCAAGATGATTTCTTTAAGTTCAACAACTTCTCCCATCTGAGAAAACGATGGCGCCTGTCTTACAGAAGACTTGTAATATGCGTTTCCGTGTCCACCAACGCCACCCTTAAGTGCAACAAAGGTCTGTCCATCTTCACTTAAATCGGCGATAATTTTGTCGTTTTTAGGGTTTATAAGCACCGTTCCAACAGGCACAAGGATAACTTCGTCTTTTCCTGTTTTCCCTGTTTGGTTTTTCTGTGCTCCATCTCCACCATTTTCTGCCACAAACTTCTTTTTAAACCTGAAAGAGTAGAGTGTGTTAAGCTCATTTGTCGCCTTGAAAACAATGTTTCCACCACGACCACCTTCACCACCATCAGGTCCACCATTTGCAACAAGTTTTGTGCGCAAAAAGGAAGTGGAACCCTTTCCACCATTTCCTGCTTTTATGGATATTTTTACCCTATCTAAAAACATAATTCTCCTTTACACAACTCTTGAGTTTTTGCATTTGTCTTTAAACGGACAATTATCACAATCCGGCTTTATTGCCTTGCATGTGTATCTGCCAAAAAGCACCATTTGATAGTGCATCTTTGACCATTTATCTTTTGGAAATATCTTTTTGAGATTGTTTTCACAAACATCAGGATTTTGTGTGTTTGCAAAACCAAGTCTGTTTGAAACTCTAAGCACGTGAGTATCAACAGCAAAAGCGTCTCCGTCAAACGCCAACGAAATCATAACATTTGCCGTTTTTCTTCCCACACCACGAAGTGAAGTGAGTTCTTCAAAAGTTTTTGGCACTTCGCCACCAAACCTTTCAATGATATCATAACTTAGCGATTTGATTGAAAGTGCCTTGTTGTGATAGAAACCACAAGGCTTTATCAACTCTTCAATCTTTTCAAGTGGCAAATTTACAAAGTCTTCAGGCTTGTTGTATTTTTTGAAAAGCACCGAAGTAACCTGATTTACACGCTTGTCCGTGCATTGTGCCGATAAAACAACTGCAACCAACAATTCAAAGTTGGAGCCAAAGTTAAGTTCACACTTTGGGTTTTCATACATTTTGTCAAGTTCGGACATAAACTGCTGTTTTGTTATTTGCATAATCAACCTTTCATCATTGGGAACAATACAACATCTCTGATGTTTGGACAATCAAAGATAAATTGCAAGAATCTGTCAATTCCAAAGCCCAAACCAGAAATTGGTGGCATACCATGCTCCATAGCAAGAAGAAAATCTTCGTCAACGTCCATTGTTTCTTCGTCGCCGGCATTCTTTTCTTCAAGTTGTTGTTCAAGAGTCTTTCTTTGAACAATTGGATCAACAAGCTCACTATATGCCTTTACAAGTTCTGCTCCACCAGCAACAACTTGGAAAACGTCAATAATTCTGTCATCTTTGTCGTTTCTTCTTGCAAGTGGAATCAAAGATGCAGGATAGTTGTAAAGAATTGTTGGGTTTACAATTGGTGCTCTGATTTTTCTCTTATACACAAAGTCGATAAGTGTTCTGATTGTCTTACATTCGTCAAGTTCGTCCATCTTAAAGAGCTTTCTATCTACAACAATCTTTTTGAGTTGGTCAACATCAGTGATGTCCAAGAAATCACAACCCAAAAGATCTCTCATAGTCTTTACATAGTCAATTCTTGGCCATTCTCCAGCGAATTCAATTTCTTGCCCCTGATACATAACCTTCGTTGTGCCAAGACATTCTTTGAAGAGTTCTTCAATAAGACGCTTAAAGAATTTGATGTTGTCTTCAAAATTCCAGTATGATGCATACCATTCAACCTGCGTAAATTCCTGCAAGTGAGATGGGTCCATACCTTCGTTTCTGAAGTCCTTTCCAAGTTCAAATACTCTGTCAATTCCTGCGCCGATACATTGTTTCAAATAACACTCTACGGCAATTCTCAAGTTGCATTGTAAGTCAAGAGCATTGTGGTGCGTAAAGAATGGCTTTGCACTTGCACCAGAAACACTTGTTTGCAAAATTGGTGTTTCAACTTCAATAAAGCCGTTGTCTTCCAAAAATCTTCTAATAAAAGACACAATCTTGCTTCTTGTCAAGAAGATTTTTCTTGAATCTTCGTTTGTGATAAGGTCAAGATATCTCTGTCTGTATTTGATTTCTTGGTCAACAACCCCATGGAATTTTTCTGGGAGTGGACGCATCGTCTTTGAAAGCAAAACAATTTTTTCTGCCTTTACGGTTACTTCTCCCGTTTGCGTCTGGTAAACTTCACCCTCAACTCCAATAAAGTCGCCTATATCAACCATCTTTTTGTAGAAGTTGTAGTCTTCTTCAGAAAATTCGTTTCTGCCCACAGAAATCTGAATTTTGTCGTAAATGTCTCTTATTTGGCAGAATCCAAATTTCCCCATAATACGTCTAAAAATAATTCTTCCAGCAATTTTTACATGTTCTCCAAGTTTTTCTCTTGCTTCGTGAATTGTGCATGATCTTTCAAACCTTTCTTTGTATGGAATTTCACCCATTTTTTTGAGTTCTTCAACCTTTTGTCTTCTAATGTCAATTTCGTTTGATAATGTTTCTTCCATAGTTCCTCCAATAAACTTTTTAAAATATATCATATAAAACAATATAAGTCAAACAAAAT
>CAKJYB010000080.1 GCA_918241715.1 Clostridiales bacterium | reverse complement strand
CTCATCATTTCCCATCATAAAACATTCTTCAAACTTTCCGGCAAAAACAGAAATGTCGCTTCCTGCCATTCCACAGCCATCACAAAACGCAACGTAAAGTGGGCTGTTTCTTTTTGCAAAAAAGATCTTGTCTGCCCTTTCGTCTAAAAGAGCAATTGCAAAACTTCCCTTGACAATTTTGCACGCAGAAGAAATCTTGTTTATGGTCTTTCCGTTTTGAATGGCAATCAAATTTACAAAAACTTCTGTGTCAGTTTGAGATGCAAATTCCTTGCCAGCAAAATACTTCTGTCTCAGTTCTTTGTGATTTTCTATGATTCCATTGTGAACAATTGCATATCGCCTGTCGAAAGAAAGATGTGGGTGGGCGTTCTCTTCACTTACCACACCATGTGTTGCCCAACGTGTATGGCCTATCACAATGTTTGACTTTACGTTTGTCAGTTTCTTCGCAAGTTCTTTGATTTCTCCAACACTCTTTAGTGTCTTTAGTTTCCCGTTTTCCTTGAATGCCACTCCACTGGAATCGTAGCCACGATATTCAAGTTTTTTTAAGCCTTCAACGACGTCTTTTATTTGGTCTTCTGTCGAAAATCCTGCACATATTCCACACATACAAGTCTCCTAAGACCTATATATGAAAAAAAAGATGAACATGTCATCTTTTGTTTGTCAAATATGTCAGCATAATTGTCCCATATCTCTTTTCGTCAAGCACATCAAACCTGCTGTAGTCAAATTCGTCTTCTTTGGCGTGTTCGCACACAATCATTCCGTCTTCTGCCAAAAGATTTTTTTCAAAAATTTTGTCCAGCACCTTGTTGTAAAGTCCACTCTTATAAGGTGGATCAAGCAAAATCAAATCATACTTCTCTTGACATTTTTCCAAAAAAATCAAGGCGTCGCATTTGAAAACTTTGTTTTTTATGCCAAGTTGGCTTAAATTGGCCTTTGTAAGTGCAACAGAACGTGCATCTTTGTCGACAAAATCGACTTTTTCTGCCCCACGACTCAACGCTTCAATCCCAAGCGCCCCTGTCCCACAAAACAGGTCCAAAACCCTTTTCTCTGGCACAAAAAACTGCAGTTTCACAAAAAGGGCCTGCTTAACTTTGTCTGTTGTTGGCCTTATGTGGTCATATTTATTTTCAAGCAGACGTCTGCCCTTGTATAATCCTGAATCAACTCTCATCATAAAACCATTGTATCACACAAAAAGCCCAAAACAAAACTTTTAAACAATTTTTGTCTTTCCACGAAGATTTGAAAATCCGGTCAAAACTTCGTAAGATATTGTGTTTGCTTTTTTTGCAAGAGATGCCATGTCGTTTGCAACAACAACTTCGCTTCCAATCTTGACTTTTGAATCAACCCTTACAAAAAACACGTCCATACAGATATTCCCAACGCTTTTATATCTTTTTCCGTCAATAAAGACCGAAAATTTGCCAGAAAGACACCTTTTCAGTCCATCAGCATACCCCACAGGCACAACGGCATAAAAGCCGTCTGTTGTGGCTCTGTATTTTTTGCCATATCCCACATATTCCCCTTGTTTTACAAACACAACTTTCAACACCTTTGACCTTATTTCCATCACGGGCAAAAGACCTGCCCTTTCGTAGCCATACAAGCCGATTCCAACACGAATCATGTCATAGTCAAAATCATAGTCAATGACGCCACTTCCACCCAAGCATACTTGTATGTTTTCAATGCCCTGCTTTAACTCAAGAAATCTTTTATATTGACACAGAGTCTGCTCTCTGTCATCAGTGTTTGAAAAGTGTGTGCAAACTGATTTCAGCCCAACATCATATTCCTTTAACAATTGGCAAATCTTCTTTAACCCTCCACTTTCGGACACCCCATATCTGTTCATTCCACAATTTATTTTAAGGTGCAAGTTGTCTTTCAACCCATGTCCAACAGCCCTTTTCACGTCTTCAACACTTTCAACCATGATTTCAAGATTGTTTGCTTTGCACTTTTCAAAATCTTCCGTTTTACCCACAACCAAAATGGGTGTTTTTGTGTGTTTTCTTGCAAAACGACCCTCTTCTGCGTTTGCAACTCCAAAATAGTCCACTCTGCCGTCTAAAATGCCGACAATCTCCTTTATTCCATGTCCGTAGGCATTTGCCTTTATCATGGCACAGACTTTCTTCGCTTTGTAAACGTTCAAATTTTGGAGCAAATTGTTTTTTTTTATCAATTTAACGTTGTTCATAGTAAAATATAGCAGTTGTTTTTCTTTTTTGACACTCTGCGCTTTTGCAAAAGACAAAAAATGTTGTAAAATATGATTAGGAGCTTTTACAAATGAAAAAAATGATAAGATATACTTTAAGAATTCCAGAAGAACTTCAAGAAAAAATCAAAATAACTTCTGAATACAATTCCAGAAGCAGAAACAAAGAGTATGAGATTGCCATAAAAAGATATATTGCAGATTTTGAAAGGTTGCATGGAGAAGTGGTCGTTTCACAAGACAAATAACCTTTCTTTTTTTTTGAAAATCAATTGACATTATACTTCTTGTGTAGTATAATACACATAGTTTTTCGCATGAGTTGCTAGGTCTGCCAATTTGCAATTGCATTTTGGTCCGCCCGTAGCCTAGCAACCTGGCTAAAAACTTATTCAATATGGACTGCTAGCTCAGTTGGGTCGACTCGTCAAGAAAAGTTGCCTGTGGCAAGTTTTTAGACAAAGACGATTGCAAATGCAATCCGGAAGAGCCTGCTCTAACAACTGAGCAAAACAAACTTAATATTTCAATATGGACTGCTAGCTCAGTTGGTAGAGCATTCGACTCTTAATCGAAGGGTCCAGGGTTCGAGCCCCTGGCAGTCCACCAAAACACCTTATTAGGTGTTTTTTTTGTTGTCCCTTTCCCCTTCGATTAAGGAAATTGATCCGAAGCGTCCAGGCTGAAGGCTGTTGTGTGGAGTGTGCGTGCCTTGTGTGTCGCCACTGCTCCACAGCGCGCCCCCTGGCAGTCCACCACACAACAAAAAAAACAGGCGTTGCCTGTTTTTCTTTTTATCAAGATTTCTTCTTTTTGGTTGGTTTGCCGTTTTCAAGAACAAGTGATGGTGGAGAGAAGAGTGCAACATTGTTTTTGTCAAGCAAAAGTTTAAGTTCTCTGTTTAAATCTCTCTGCACCTGATACAAGTCTTCTTCATAACACTTTGCCGTAAAGAGAAGTTGCATTGTTGTATCACTTATACTTACAACCCCTTTATACACAATATCCCCTGTGATTGCAGGGATCTTTTCTTTCATTTCGGCAAACGAATCTTGAATCAACTTTTCAATTTTTTCAAGGTTTTCTGATGCTCCAACATTTACTGAACAATTTGCAACTGATTGATGTTTTGTTTGGTTTGTGATGCTTCTAATTTCGCTGTTGTTGATTATTCTAACATTTCCACCAATGTCTTCCAGTTGGGTTGTTCTGATGCCAATATTGACAATTTTTCCACGCCAGCCATCAATCACAACGATATCTCCAACAACAAACTCTCCTTCAATCACAATAAAGATTCCTGCCAAAACGTCTGCAATAAGGCTTTGTGCTCCAAGTCCAATAACAAGAGCAAGAATTCCTGCGCCGGCAAGAAGTGTTGTTGTGTTTACTCCCCATATTGACAAAATCCCCAAAACAGCTGCAATAATCACAATCC
>CAKJYB010000079.1 GCA_918241715.1 Clostridiales bacterium | reverse complement strand
CAGGAGTTGAACCTGCACCCTTACGGACTGGAACCTAAATCCAGCGCGTCTGCCAATTCCGCCATATCCCCATGCATGTTGATTTTAACATATATGGAGCATTTTTGCAAGAAAATACTGCTTTCGTGGTATTCAGTTTTTTTGTAAATTTGCCAAATTATGTGGAAAATCGACAAATTGTGTGTTATTATAATTTACATAGGAGAGAAAAGATGGAAAAGAGAAATAAAACACCATTTTACATACTTTTGGTTTTGATTGTTTCATTTTTTGTTGGTGGGGCCGTGTGCATGATTTGTGGGTTTACAAACGAAGAGTATCTATTGTTGGTGATTCTCGGCGTTGTTTTGATTGTTGTTGGTGTGATCTTGATGAGTGTGCTCATAAGCATTTACAACACAATGGTAAAATATCGAAACAAAGTCAAAGAAGCTATTGCGTTGGTTGATATCCATTTGAAGATGAGATTTGACGTTGTTCCAAACCTTGTCAATGTTGTAAAGGGTTATGCAGAGCATGAAAAGAAAACCCTTGAAAAAGTGATTAGACTTAGAAACAAGGCCGTTGGTGCAACAGGAGAAAAAGAAAAAATTGATGGGGCAAACAAACTCCTTTCTGGATTGAAAACACTTTTTTCTGTTGTAGAAAATTATCCAGACTTGAAAGCGTCAAAAGTGTATAGAAAACTTATGAATCAACTTGCTGAAATCGAAGACAAGATTGCTGCGTCAAGAAGAATTTATGACAGCAACGTAAACGAATACAACAATTCAATTCAAAAATTCCCAGCAAACCTTTTTGCAGGTGGTTTTGGTTTTGAAAAGAGTGAATATTTCAAAATTGATTCTGGGGAAGAAATTGTTCCTGAAGTGAGGGTGTAAAAATATATGATTTCAAGAGAAGAATATAGAGAAAAAACCCAAAAACTGCTTACGGGTGAAGATTTTGAAGCATTTAACGACTTAAAAAAGAAGAAAAAACTTACACTTTGTGTAGTTTTGCCAATTCAAGCCGTTTTACTTGCTATTGCCATTTCTATGTGTTTTGTCAACACTATTGCTGCTGGTGTTGTCTTTGGGCTTTTGACTTTGTCGTTTATTATTGGTGCAGTTGGTGTGTTTGGTTTTTTAACTTTTGATTTTAAGGCTTTTAGAAACAGGGTAATTCAAGGTGTCTTTGATATTCTGCTTGAAGGCTACAAGTACAACTTTGACCCAACAAAAGTTTTAAGTTCCAAAGAATTTGCATGTGGTGGATTTGCTGGAAGATTTGATAGTTATAGTGGAGAAGACTTGTTTGAAATATACATTCCAGATGAAGATGGCAATCCTTCTGATGTAAAATTGAGAATGTCCGATGTGTGCGCAGAAAGACGTGAAACACGAACAGTTAGAGATTCAAACGGAAATTACTATACGGAAGAATATTGGGTTACGGTGTTTGCAGGTATGTTTGGATATATTGTCTTTCCAGAAAATTTCAAGTGCGCTCTTTCAATCAACAGCGAGATTGCTGGCACAAAAAAGATTCAACTTGAAGACATAAAATTCAACAAACAATTTAATGTAAAAACAAACGATCACGTTGAGGCGCTTTGCATTCTTACTCCAACACTTATGAGAAAAATTATGGATTTTCAAGAAAAAATGTCGTCGATGTTGCAATTTTCTCTTTACAACAATTGGTTGTTTATTGCAATACACAGAGACTTTTTTGAATTGAAAAAGACAAAAGAGTTTACATCAGAGATGTTTGACAGAATTTATGATGACGCTTCAAGCATTGTTTCAATTGTGGAAGAAATAAGGACAAACAAATCATTTCCTAAAAAACAAAAAGACTAGAACAATCTAGTCTTTTTTTATGCTTTTTTCTAATTCGGAAACAAAATTTTCAAGTTGTTTTCGATTTTTTAAAACAATTTTTTTGCTCTTTGTCATGTTTAGTTTTTCAATAATTTTCTTTCTGCGTCCAAGTGTTCTGCCTTTGACCAAAAGCCACCATCTAAAACTTAGGTCCCATTTGTCAGGGCAGGCACAACTTTCTCTTGCAACAAACTTGTGTTTTTTTGCTCTTTCTTTTGCAGCCTTATAGCAGAAAAATCTGTTGAAGTCTAAAAAGATTGTCATGTCCGTCTGTTCAAATCTTTCTGGGCATATTTTTTGGTAGTTTCCGTCAATCACCCAGTTGTCGTTTTCTTCCAAAAACTTTTTTACAATTTCGGTCTGTTCTTCTCTTGTCCTTTCTTGCCAATCGCCATAGAATCTTGTGTTGTCAAGGTGAAGATATGGAATGTTGTACAAAAGTCCAAGTCTTTTTGCCAAAGTCGATTTGCCGCTTCCCGAAAAACCAATTATCTGTATTTTCATATTGCTCCTACCTTTTTAATATAGCATATTTTCCAAAAAAGTGCAAAAAAAAAGACTGACAGAAGTGGTCAGTCTTTTGTGTTTTTACTCTGCAAGCATCTCTGCTGTGATTGTGTTAAGATGTGGAATAACTTGGCCCGACACTTCAAGTGTAAGTGTTGCTGTGTGATTTACTTGAAACGTTCCATGAACCATGCTGTATCCAAGAAGAACGTGATACATGTTGTTTGAAATCCTAAACGTTTCGTTGTCGTTTTTGAAGTTGTATTCAATGTAGGCTTCTGTTCTTTCTGTTTCGTATTTTTTATAAAAATCTCTGCCATTGATTGGTTGGGTCATATGATCAACATACCCATCAATATAAGCAATTTTCCAGTTTGAAAAGACTCCTGTTCCGTCTGCAACCCAAGCATCGCCTTCAAGACAGAAAGCCTTGCTTTGAACATACAAACATGTGTAGTGGGTTTCTGCGTGGGTAAGATTGTTTGTGCGATTATAGTCCACATAAATCACGTCTCTGTCCTGCCCAGCAACCGTTGCACTTTTTCTTACGACATTGATATGTTCAGTCCAATCATAGTTGTCATCTGGATTGCTTGCTGAATAGGTCATTTCTGAATAGAATGGTCTATCTGATGGAACAACTGACATATAACGTATCTTATTGCCATTTCCACAACCTGTAAATAGTAAGGCGCATGGAAGCATAAACAAAATGAATAATAGTGCTAAAAATTTCTTTTTCATATTTTTCTCCCCCTTATACAAACATTAAAACATAGATTTGCCTTGAAATCAAAGAAAAACAGAAAATTTTTTGTCAAAATAAAAACTTTTTGGAATTTTTTTTGTTTGATTGACAGCGAAAAGCATATTTTGCTACTATTTTTATAGAATAAAGAAAGGAGAAAAGACCATGAAAACAAATGTAAAAAACAAAGTTTTTGGCTTTTTTATAACTTTTGCTATGATGCTTGCTGCATCTTTTGGTGTTATCAACATTTACGAGGCCCAAAATGTTGCAAAAGCAACAAACGACCTTGCTTCTGCAACGCAGGTCTATATCAATGGAGCTGACAACGACACAGAACACTTTAAAGAAGACAAACTTTTTTGGGTCTGGGATACAGGCTTAAACGCAGGGGATTTTGTTCAAGAAATTCCAGCAGGAAGAACAAAGCCAGACGCAGAATACAATCCAACAACAGGCGTTTTGACGATTTATTCTCATGCTGGAAATGTTATGAATTATATAAGTTCCATCACAATCAAAGGTGAAGATCCTGTTGACATCACAATCAAGTTTGAATATGACCCAGCAGACTATGGTTTCAATTATTATGGTTTATATATGGACGGAGATATTGAAAACAGAACAGGTGGAAATATCACGTTTATCAAAGAAGATGAAACTCAATTTAGCGTCGCCACAATCGATGGTAGAATTGATGCTGGAACAACTGGAGATATCACATTTGATGGAGAGATGAACATGACTATCAATCCAGTTTTTGACGACGAATATGCAATAAAAGCACACAACTTCACAGCAACGGGGACATTTTTTGAAATCAGTACAACTGGTTGCAATGATGATGAGGCAGTTTTCATGTTGAGTGGGAACTTAAATTTGAACGACGTGAACCTTAGCCTAACTGTTACAAATGCGCAAATTGTTAAGTTCGCAAACGAAAATTGCAGGACAAATGTGAGATTTTCGAACATTACCATTGACTTGAATTCAAGGGAACGCCTTGCAAACTACGACATAGACTTTTACAAGTTTGCTGACAAGTGTAAATATGATGAATTGGAAGATGATTCTGGTTTTATGTTGACACTTGAAAAACTTGGAAACGAAGACACACTTGAAGTTGGCTACAACCCAGGTGAGGGAACGGGAAGTTATGAAAGAGATTCAAACGTTGCTTACAACACAGCAGTAACAACATACAGCGAAGAAGACGAAGAATACGAACTTTTGGGATTTACAGCACCAGACGGAAAGAGACTTGTAAGATGGTCAGTAAACACAGCAACACCAAGAGACGGACTTGTTGTAGAACAAGGTGCAAACTTCAACGTAAAATACAAGACAGAATTTGTTGCTCTTTGGGAATATATCGTAACATTTGACGCAAATGGTGGAACAGGAAACTATGCGCTTGCAGTTGGTAGTGTTCTTGACAACGACAACGTTTTGACACTTCCAGCAAATCCATACACCTATGCAGGAAAGAGATTTTTAGGTTGGGGAGTGGGAAATGCAACTCCAGCAGCTGCTGATTTGAAGCAAGCAGGAGAAGAAGTTGAAATCACAGGAGAGACAACAATCTATGCTGTTTGGGCAAACGAATAT
>CAKJYB010000078.1 GCA_918241715.1 Clostridiales bacterium | reverse complement strand
TATGATTATTATCAGCCGGAAGCATACATTGTTTCGACTGACACCTACATTGAAAAGGATATGAGTGTAAACGAAGACATTGACAAACTTCGTTCTTCTGCCACGTCTTCACTTTTGGAGAGAAGAGATACGATTGTGGTGGCTTCTGTTTCTTGCATCTATGGTCTTGGGAGTCCAGAAGAATATTACAACTTGCACATTGCGCTTAGAAGTGGGCAAGAGTATGACAGAGACAAACTTATAAGTGAACTCATTTCGATTCAATACACAAGAAACGATATTGATTTTAAAAGAACAACCTTTCGTGTCAAGGGAGATGTTGTGGACATCTTTCCGGCAAACCAGTCAGAAATGGCAATAAAAGTGCGTTTTTTTGGTGACGAAATCGAAAAAATATACGAATTTGACCCAATCAGTGGGAATCTTTTAAACGAACTTTCCTTTGTTGCAATTTATCCTGCAACACACTATGCCGTTGGCTCTAATACTCTGCAAAACGCCATTGAAGAAATTGAGAAAGACAGGGAAATTGCAATAAAGAGATTTGAAGAACAGGGCAAGCCACTTGAAGCAGAGAGAATTGGGCAGAGAGTTGCCTATGATATAGAAATGATGAGAGAAGTGGGTTATTGCAGTGGCATTGAAAACTATTCCCGTTATTTTGACGGCAGAAAGCCGGGAGAAGCGCCATACACGCTTATTGACTATTTTCCAAAGGACTTTTTGACAATCATTGACGAAAGTCATATGACAATTCCACAAATCAGGGCCATGTATAATGGAGATAAGGCAAGAAAGGCATCTCTTGTTGACTTTGGTTTTAGACTTGAAGCCGCAAAGGACAACAGACCACTCAAGTTTGACGAATTTCAAAAGAGATTGAAGCAGACAATTTATGTTTCTGCAACACCTGGCCCTTACGAACTTGAAAAGGCTGGACAAGTTGTGGAGCAGGTTATACGTCCAACCGGGCTTTTGGACCCAAAAGTTGAAATTAGACCAATAAAAAATCAGGTTGAAGAGTTGATGGTCGAATGTAAAAAGGCTATAGAAAGAAATGCCAGAGTGCTTGTTACAACTCTCACAAAAAAGATGGCAGAGAGTTTGACGACTTATCTTGCAGACAGAAAGTTTAGGGTGAAATATTTACACTCAGAAATTGACACTATGGAGAGAGTTGATATAATCAACGGACTTAGACAAGGCGAATTTGATATTCTGGTGGGAATCAACCTTTTAAGAGAAGGCCTTGACATGCCAGAAGTGGAACTTGTGTGCATTTTAGATGCCGACAAGGAAGGCTTTTTGCGTAGTGAAGGTGCACTTATTCAAACAATAGGTCGTGCTGCAAGAAACGCAAATGGTCATGTGATCATGTTTGCAGACACCATCACCAAATCCATGCAAAATGCCATTGACGAAACCAACAGAAGACGCAGTTTGCAGGAAGAATACAACAAGAAAAACGGAATTGTTCCAAAGACGATTATAAAAGAAATCAAAAACACGCTTGACATAAGCAAGAAAGTTGAACATGCAAAAATTGCAAGAAAAGACATTCCTGCAGAAATTGACAGATTGACGTCAATGATGAAGATTGCTTCTTCTCAACTTGATTTTGAAAGGGCAATCGAACTTAGAACAAAAATAAACGAACTGAAGAAAAGACTAAACAGAAAAGAAAACATTTAAAACTTTGTTTTATTTGTCATTTCCTTGACTTAAAAACAGAGAATTTTGTATCATATTTTTATGATTGGAGTTTAAAAATTATGGATATTTTTGAAAAGACAAAAGGTGAACACAATTATACAATTGCCAAGGAAAAAGGAATTTATCCTTATTTCCACGAATTGACAAGTGGACAGGACACAGAAGTTATGATGGAAGGAATTGACACCATCATGATTGGGTCAAACAACTATCTTGGTTTTACATCAGAACCTAGAGTTATTCAGGCTGGAATTGAAGCCCTTAAAAAATACGGAACAGGAAATAGTGGCTCCAGATTTTTGAATGGTTCTCTTGATCTTCACAGACAACTTGAAACAGAACTTGCAAAGTTTTTGCATAAAGAAGCTGTTATGACATTCAGTACAGGATTTCAATCAAACCTTGGAATTATCAGCGCAATCGCAGGAATGCATGATGTCATTATGTGCGACAGAGAAAATCACGCATCAATTTATGATGCATGCAGACTTTCTTATGGCGAAATGGTGAGATATAAACACAGCGATATGCAGGACTTGGAAGAAAAACTTAAAAAAGTGCCAGACAACAAGGGAATTTTGATTGTTACTGATGGTGTTTTCAGCATGTCAGGAGAAATCTGCAAATTGCCAGAAATTTGTGCTCTTGCAAGAAAATATGGTGCAAGAGTTATGGTTGATGACGCACACGGCTTTGGTGTTTTAGGAAAATATGGACGTGGAACAGCAGAGCATTTTGGGCTTGAAGATCAAGTTGATATCATTATGGGAACATTCTCAAAATCACTTGCAAGTTTGGGTGGATATATGGCATCAACAAAAGAAGTTGTTGAATATGTAAAGCATACATCAAGACCATACATCTTTAGTGCAAGCATTACGCCAGCATCAACGGCAACAGCACTTGAAAGTTTGAGAATGCTTGAAGAAAACCCACAGAGGGTTAGAGACTTGCAAGACATTTCAAACTATATGAGAAACGGACTTAAAAAACTTGGAGTAAAACTTATTGATGCTCCAACACCAATTATTCCAATTTATGTTTACGAAGACGAAAAGGCGTTTATGGCATGCAAACTTTTGCTGGAAAGGGGAGTTTATGTAAACCCAGTTGTTTCCCCAGCTACGCCGGTTGGAATGGCTCTTTTAAGAACAAGTTATACAGCAACACACACAAAAGAACAGATGGACAGAGCCATGAAAAAGATCAAAGAAGTTTTGGATATTTTGGATGTTCATTAAAACAAAAGGCTGATTTTCAGTCTTTTTTTATTGTTAAACATTATAAAAAGTGGTATAATCATTTTGCTTAGGGAAAGTTATGGAAAAGTCAATAATCATTAAAGGTGCAAGGGAAAACAACTTAAAAAACATCAACTTGGAAATTCCAAGGGACAAATTTATTGTTTTTACGGGAGTAAGTGGCTCAGGAAAGAGTACACTTGCTTTTGGCACGATTTTTGCCGAAGGGCAGAGAAGATATATCGAAAGTTTGTCTTCTTATGCAAGACAATTTTTGGGACAGACACAAAAGCCTGATGTTGATGTGATTGAAGGGCTTTCTCCAGCAATTTCCATTGACCAAAAGACCACAAACAGAAACCCACGTTCGACGGTTGGAACGGTTACAGAAATTTATGACTATTTTCGTTTGCTGTTTGCCAGAGTGGGAGACCCTTATTGTCCAAATGGACACGGAAAGATTAAACAACAGACCATTGACGAAATTGTTGATGCAATCAAGGAAAAAGGTGAAGGCACAAAAATTACAATTTTGGCTCCAGTTGTTAGGGGGCAAAAGGGAAGACACGAAAAACTTTTTGAAAGCCTTAAAAAGAGTGGATTTGTAAGGGTGGAAGTTGATGATTCCATCTTTACACTTGACGAAACAATAACCCTTGACAAAAATATAAAACACAACATAAATATTGTGATTGACAGAATCATCTTAAAGGACGGAAAAGACTCCAGACTTGCAGAAAGTTTGGAAACGGCAATCAAACTTGCTGATGGTCTTGTTTACGTTGCAACAGAAGAGCAAAGAGAACTTTTTTCAACAAACTATTCTTGCCCAGAATGTGGTTGGACGCTTGAAGAAATTTCTCCAAGACTTTTCTCTTTCAATGCTCCATACGGAGCTTGTCCAGCATGCAGTGGACTTGGATATACACTTGACATTGACGAAAGTCTTATCTTAAAAAACAACGATTTGTCAATCAGTGAAGGGGCCTTTAATTTGACTGGTTGGAGAATGGAAGAAGGCTCTATGGCAGGAGCATATTTTGAAGCGCTTTCAAAGAAATATGACATTGATTTAAACGTGCCAGTCAAAAAACTTCCAAAAGAAAAATTGAATATCATTCTCTATGGAACGGGAGACGAAAAGATAGATTTGGTTGTTGAAAACGAACATGGAAATAGAATGGTGAATGTCGTTTTTGAAGGGATTGTAAACAACCTTAGAAGACGTTTTAAAGAGACTTCAAGTGAATTTATCAGATTTGAAATTGGACGTTTTATGAGAGAACAGACCTGCTCTTTTTGTGGTGGAAAAAGACTTAACGAAGCTGCACTTTCTGTAAAAATAAATGGAAAGGATATTGAAGATTTTTGCAGTGAAAGTGTAAGAAATTTGATTCCGGAATTAGAAAATTTGAAGTTAAATAAAATAAAAACACAAATTGCCGCACCAATTTTGAAAGAAATTGTTGCAAGACTCAACTTTTTGAATGATGTTGGACTTAGCTATTTGACTCTCAATCGTTCGGCAGAAACATTGTCTGGTGGAGAAGCTCAAAGAATCAGACTTGCCACACAAATTGGAAGTGGGCTTGTTGGTGTGCTTTACATTATGGACGAACCATCAATCGGTTTGCATCAAAGGGACAACCAAAAACTGCTTTCGACACTAAAAAAGCTTAAAAATCTTGGAAATACACTGATTGTTGTAGAGCATGACGAAGAGACAATTCGTTCTGCAGACTATATTGTTGACGTTGGTCCTTATGCAGGTGAACATGGTGGAGAAATTGTTGCCTGTGGCAGTGTTGAAGAAGTGATGAAAAACAAGGATTCTATAACAGCGAAATTTTTGCGTGGAGACGAAAAGATTGAAGTTCCAAAAGAAAGAAGAAAGCCAACGGACTTTATCTCTGTTATAGGTGCAAAAGAAAACAACTTGAAAAATATTGATGTAAAAATTCCTACTGGAGTTTTGACTGCTGTTACTGGGGTTTCTGGAAGTGGAAAATCCAGTCTTGTAAACGGAATTTTGTTCCCTTATCTTTCAAACGAACTCAACAACAGCAAACTTGAACTTGGAAAGTGTAA
>CAKJYB010000077.1 GCA_918241715.1 Clostridiales bacterium | reverse complement strand
ATTTTATGGAAGACAAAAAATATGTTATTAACGTTGCCGGAAAAGATGTGATTTTTGAAACAGGCAAATACTGTATGCAATCAAATGGAACATGTATGGTAAGATGTGGGGACACTGTTGTTATGGTAAACGTAACTATGTCAGACGCACCAAAGCCAGGCATTGACTTTTTCCCACTTTCAGTTGAATATCAAGAGAAGATGTATTCAGTTGGAAAAATCCCAGGAGGATTTAAGAAGCGTGAAGGAAAGCCAAGTGACAAAGCTATTTTGGTTTCAAGACTTATTGACAGACCACTTCGTCCACTTTTCCCAAAGGGCTTTTTCAATGACGTTGTTGTTGTTGCAACAGCACTCTCAATTGATCCAGATGTAAGCCCAGAGCCACTTGCAATGCTTGGCTCATCATTTGCATTGTCAATTTCAGACATTCCATTCCTTGGACCAACGGGAGCAGTTGCAGTTGGACTTGTTGATGGAAAGTTTGTTATCAATCCAGATGCAGAGCAAAGAGAAAGAAGTGAGCTTAACCTTACAGTTAGTGGAACAGATGAAGCTGTTCTTATGATTGAAGGTGGAGCAAATGAAATCCCAGAAGCACAATTTTTGGATGCAATTATGTTTGCTCATGAAGAAATCAAAAAGATTGTTGCAAAACTTAAAGAAATCAAAGCTGAAATTGGCAAACCTGTAAATCCAAAAGTAACTTACTACACAATTCCAGAAGATTTGGAAAAGGCAGTAAGAGAATATGCTGACGAAAAATATGACTATGTTTTGGAAGCATTTGACAGACATGAAAGAGAGGCAAGAGAAGAAGTTGCAAAAGCAGAAATTCTTGAGCACTTTGCAGAAATTTATCCAGAACAGACAAGAGAAATCTCTGATGTTTTGTATAAGGTAAAGAAAGAAAAGGTTAGAGGAAAGATTTTGAACAAGGGTATTCGTCCAGATGGAAGAAAACTTGAAGAAATCAGACCTATCTGGTGTGAAGTTGGCGTTTTGCCAAGAGTTCACGGATCAGCAGTGTTTACAAGAGGAGAAACACAGGTTTTGTCTGCTCTTACTCTTGGAACTGTTTCTGATGTTCAAAAACTTGAAGGACTTGATGATGAGGACGTAAACAGATATGTTCATCATTACAACATGCCACCATATGCAACTGGTGAAGCTATGATGATCAAGAGCACAGGTCGTCGTGAAATTGGACACGGAGCACTTGCTGAAAGAGCTCTTGAGCCAGTTATTCCATCAGAAGACGAATTCCCATATGCTCTTAGAATTGTAAGTGAAGTTTTGTCTTCAAACGGATCTTCTTCAATGGCCAGCGTTTGTGGCTCAACACTTGCACTTATGGACGGGGGTGTTCCTATCAAAGCTCCTGTTGCCGGAATTGCTATGGGTCTTATCAAAGATCAAGAAACAGGAAAAGTTGCTGTGCTTTCAGATATTCAAGGACTTGAAGACTTCCTTGGCGATATGGACTTCAAAGTAACTGGAACATCTAAGGGTGTTACAGCAATCCAAATGGATATCAAAATCAAAGGTATTGACAAAGCTATTTTGACAGAAGCTCTTGATAGAGCAAGAATCGGAAGAATGTACATTATGGACAAACTTCTTGCATGCATTGACAAACCAAGAAAAGAACTTTCAAAATATGCTCCAAAGATTATCACATTCTCAATCAACCCAGAAAAGATTAAAGATGTAATCGGATCTGGTGGCAAGACAATCAACAAGATCATTGACGAAACAGGTGTTAAGATTGACATCGAAGATGACGGAACAGTGTTTGTTGCTTCTTGTGATGCAGAAATGAATGAAAAGGCAAAGAAGATTATTCTTTCAATTGCTGAAGACGTTGAAGTTGGAGACGTTTATGATGGCAGAGTTGTAAGAATTATGGCATTTGGTGCATTTGTTGATCTTGGTGGTGGAAAAGAAGGAATGATTCACATTTCAAAACTTTCAAACAAGAGAGTTGAAAAGGTTGAAGATGTTGTTAAAGTTGGCGATGTAGTTGAAGTTGAAGTTATCAAAGTTGACGAAAAAGGCAGAGTAGACCTTAAGAGAGTTCTTCCAAAAGAAGAAAGAGAATAAAAAAATAAAAAATAAGTCAGAAATGGCTTATTTTTTTGTTTTTCCAAAAATAATTAAAAAACCCTAATTTACGGACAGAAAAATATTTTTTGTTGTGTTTTTTCTTTTATTTTTTTATTTTTTTTTGTATAATATTTTTATAAGGGGAATTTGACATGAAAAATTTTGATTCTGATGAATATTTTGAATTGTTGGACAAATATTTTAGAGCAGCAAATTATCTTTCTGCTGCACAACTTTATTTGCAAAGAAATCCACTTTTAAGAGAACACGAACTTTGCGAAAAAGATTTGAAAGAACGTTTTATTGGACACTGGGGGACGGTGCCTGCTCACAACTTTGTTTATACACACTGCGACAGAGCTATCACAAAATATGATGTAGACATGCTCCTTTTCTCCGGTCCGGGACATGGTGGAAACTTTCTTGTTGCAAACAGCTATCTTGAAGGAGTCTATAGTGAAGTTTATCCAAACATTCCACAAAACAAGGAAGGGTTGACAAGACTTTGCAAACAATTTTCTTTTCCTGGTGGAATTGGTTCTCACTGCGTTCCTGAAACTCCAGGCTCCATTCATGAAGGGGGAGAACTTGGCTATTCTTTGGCTCACGCTTTTGGAGCCGTGCTTGACAATCCAAATCTTATTGCAGTTGCAGTTGTTGGAGATGGAGAAGCTGAAACTGGTCCACTTGCAACATCTTGGAATGGAAACAAATTTTTAAACCCAAAGACAGATGGGGCAGTTCTTCCTATTTTAAATTTGAACGGATACAAGATTGCAAATCCAACAATCATGGCAAGGCTCAGCCACAAAGAACTTAAG
>CAKJYB010000076.1 GCA_918241715.1 Clostridiales bacterium | reverse complement strand
CAATGGTGTAAGTTGATGTGCCTGATGGAAGTTGATCAAACCTGATTTTCTTTCCTGTAATATTGGTCATTTTGCCGGAAGGACTTTGTTGTATGTCTGTTTTTGATATTCCAACAAGTTTTCTGCCGGTAAGCCCCTGATAAATCTCTGTTATTGCAACAAGAGCAGAGTCTTTATTTAGTCCGGTTATCTGTTTTTGTCTCCAAGTTATTCCTTTTTCTTCCAAAAAAGCCCTGCTTTTGTTTTCAAGCAAGAAATAGGCAATTTTTTTGAGAAGTTTTATATCAATATTATCCGTTTTCATGAACACCATACAAAGCCTTTTTTCCTTTAATATAAGAATATTATATAATTGAATCCTTATATTGTCAATATGCAAAATTTAAGATGTAAAAAAATTTTTTTAAAAAGTTGTCATTTTTGATTGACAAATTTTTTTATTGTGCATATAATAGTGCTAGCACTTAAAAGTCGAGAGTGCTAGCAAACTAAAAGGGAATTATATGGAACTCTCCGAAAGAAAAGCTAAAATCTTAACAATTGCTGTTGAAGAATTCATAAAAGATTCTGCACCAATCACAAGCAGTTCTGTAAAAGACAGCACAGCGCTTGGTGTTTCTACGGCAACACTCAGATCAGAACTTAATGCGCTTGAAGCGATGGGTTTTTTAAGACAGCTTCACACTTCTGGTGGACGTATACCTACTGCGCAAGGGTATAGGTTTTATGTAGAAAACTTGCTAAAAAGCATAAAAGCGACAAATGGTGAGCTTGAAGAAGTAAGAAAACTTATTGAAAACAGAACGCAAAGTTTGAATGACTTGGTTGCAGGGATTGCAAAGATTATCAGCAAGGCGACAAATTATCCAACGGTTGTGCTTGTAAACGGGATTGAAAATCTTGTTTTGCAAGAATTCAAAATTGTTCCACTTCTTGGAGAGAAGTGCATGGTTTTGATAGGAACAAACTATGGATACATCACAGACACCATTGACATAAGCGCAACAAACGAAAATTGTCAAGACGCTTCAAACTACCTTACGAAGTATTTTAAGGGCGAAACAATGGGATTTATGATGGAAAACATAAAGGAGCTGAAAAGTGGCATGAACAGCGAAATTTCAGCGTTCCAGAACGTTGTTGACAATCTTGTTGCAGGACTTTCAAAAATGAATCAAAGAAAACTCTTAAACGTTCAAGCAGAGAGCATGGTTGACTTGGTTGAAAAAGAAAAGATTGAAGAGACAAAGAGTGTTATGAAAACACTTAACAACGAAGAACAACTTATTGAAGTGCTTGACGGAGACGAAGAAGAAATCTCTGCAGTTGTTGCAGATGACAACAGCGAAAAATGTTCGGTTGTAAAGGCACCTATCATTGTTGGTGGAAACAAAGTTGCATCAATTGGTGTGTTTGGACCACAAAAGATGGATTACACAAGGATTGCTTCAGCCCTTAAGATTTTGGTTGATGAACTCAACAGAGAAAAAGGAGACTAGATGAAGAAGAAAGACAAAGAATTTGAAGAAGAATGTTCTTGCGAAAAGCACTGCCATTGCCACGAAGGCGAAGAGTGTGAATGTGGCGATGAATGCCACTGCGAAGATGAGTGCGAATGTGAAGAATGTTCTTGTCAAGAAGAAGAGTGTCAAAACGAAGAAGCCGGGCAATATTTGGCTTTGGCACAGAGATTGCAAGCAGATTTTGACAACTACAGAAAGAGAGTTGCCGAACAACTTGAGTGGCAAAGGGAAGAAGGAAAAAGAAGCGTTATTGAAGTCTTTTTGCCTTGCCTAGACACTTTTAAAGAAGCAAAAAAGACAATCACAGACGATGGTGTTTTGTCCGGAGTAAACATGATTGAAAACAAAATTCTTTCTGCACTTAAATCTTTGAAAGTGGAAAAAATTGAAGCTGTTGGCCACAAATATGACCACAACTTGCATGAAGTTATTGCCGTTGTGCATAACGAAAACGAAGAAGACGATATCATCTTGGACGAATTCCAAGCAGGATATACATTTAATGGAAAAGTCATTAGATATTCAAAAGTCATTGTAAATAAAAAGGGGGAATAAAAAAATGAGCAAAATTATTGGAATTGACTTAGGAACAACAAACTCTTGTGTTGCAGTTATGGAAGGTGGAAAACCAACCGTTATTGCAAACGCAGAAGGAGACAGAACAACACCATCAGTTGTTGCTTACACAAAAGAAGGAGAAAGACTTGTTGGTAAAGTTGCAAAGCGTCAAGCTATTGTAAACCACGACAACACAGTTATCTCAATCAAAAGAGAGATGGGAACAAACTATAAGGCAAAACTCAACGGAAAGGAATACACACCACAAGAAATTTCTGCCATGATTTTGTCAAAACTTAAGACGGACGCAGAAAGCTATTTGGGAGAAAAGGTAACTCAAGCAGTTATCACCGTTCCTGCTTACTTTAACGACAGCCAAAGACAAGCAACAAAAGACGCAGGAAAGATTGCTGGACTTGAAGTTTTGAGAATTATCAACGAACCAACAGCAGCCGCACTTGCTTATGGTCTTGACAAGGGCGAAAACGCAAACCAAAAGATTTTGGTTTATGA
>CAKJYB010000075.1 GCA_918241715.1 Clostridiales bacterium | reverse complement strand
CTTGACACGTTGGCTGCAACAATAAGTGAAGACACTTCAACGATTGAAGATGTTTACGAACCATATCTTTTGCAACTTGGATTTGTTGCAAGAACACCACGTGGACGTGTTGCATTAGAGCCAGCATACAAACACCTTGGCTTGCCTTATACGGAGAAAAAAGACTGATATGCAAAGAGAATTACTTAGAAAAACATATTTTTATGATTTGCCACAAGAACTGATTGCTCAAACACCTATTGAGCCAAGAGATCATTCCAGACTTCTTTGTTACAACAGAAAAACTGACGTGGTAAATCATTTACATTTTTACGACATTTTAAATCTCTTACAAAAGGGAGATGTCCTTGTTTTAAACAACACAAAAGTTTTGCCTGCAAGACTTTTTGGATACAAAATCACTGGGGCAAAGATTGAAGTTTTGCTTCACAAACGAATTGATTTAAAAAACTGGGAAGTTATCACAAAGCCAGCAAAAAGATTGGCTGTTGGGACGGAAATCATCTTTAACCAAAACATCAAGTGTGTTGTAACAGAAAAGGGCGAATTTGGGGCATGTAAGGTCAAATTTGACTATGCTGACACAAAGACGTTTGAAGAGCACCTTATGGAAATCGGCACAATGCCACTTCCACCATATATCAAAGAAAAACTCAAGGACCAAAACAGATATCAAACTATTTATGCAAAAGTTGATGGTTCAAGTGCTGCTCCAACGGCTGGGCTTCATTTTACGGAAGATTTGCTTAAAAACCTCAAGGCAAAGGGGGTTGAAATTGAAGAAGTTTTGCTTCATGTTGGGCTTGGGACTTTTAGACCTGTTTCCGAAGACAACATCTTAAACCACAAGATGCACAGCGAATATATCGAAGTTTCAAAAGAAGTTGCAGACAGACTTAACAAAGCAAAGGCTGAAGGAAGAAGAATTGTTGCTGTCGGAACGACAAGTGTCAGAACGCTTGAAAGTGTTGTGGAAAACGGCAAAATTGTTCCACAGAAAAAGGAGACAAGCATCTTCATCTACCCACCTTATAAGTTTAAGTTTGTTGACGCACTTATCACAAACTTCCACTTGCCAGAAAGCACGCTTATCATGCTTGTTTCTGCATTTGTGGGAGATATTGACAAAACGCTTGATCTTTACAAAATTGCAGTCGAACAAAAATACAGGTTCTTCAGTTTTGGCGACGCAATGTTTATTGAATAGGAGAAAGAATGAAAGACAAATACTTTCAATTTGAATTAGAAAAAGTTTGCCCAAAAACTGGCGCCAGAGCCGGTGTTTTTCATACGCCACACGGAGACATAAAAACACCCGTTTTCATGCCTGTTGGAACACAAGCAACGGTTAAGGGACTAAGACCAGAAGATTTGCACGACATGAACGCACAAATCATTCTTTCAAACACTTACCATCTTTTCTTGCGTCCGGGGCATAAACTTATCGAAAACGCTGGTGGTCTTCACAAGTTTATGAACTGGGACAGACCAATTTTGACGGATAGTGGTGGCTTTCAAGTTTTCTCTCTTTCTGATTTGAGAAAGGTTTCAGAAAAGGGCGTCGAATTTAAATCTCACTTAAGCGGTGAAAGATTTATGATGACGCCAAAACTTTGCATGGACATTCAGCACAGCCTTGGAAGTGATATAAACATGGCTCTTGACCAATGCACAGAAGGGCACGCAAGCTATGCAGAATCAGAAAGCGCCATGAAACTTACAAAAATATGGCTGGAACAATGTGCCAAAGAGCACGCCGGGGGAAAACAGATACTCTTCCCAATTGTTCAGGGCAATATGTATAAGGATTTAAGGGCAAAATGCGTTGATTACTGCAAAGACTATGCAAGATGTGGAATCGCAATCGGTGGACTCTCAGTTGGAGAAGCAAAACCGGTCATGTATGATATGCTTGAATATCTAAATCCAATTTTACCACAAGATATGCCAAGATATTTGATGGGCGTTGGAAGTCCAGACTGCCTTATAGAAGGCTACGCACGTGGTGTTGACATGATGGACTGCGTTTTACCAACAAGAATTGCAAGAAACGGAACGGCTTTTGCAAAAACAGGGAAACTCATAATCAAAAACTCAACATTTAAGGACGACTTTAGACCAATTGAAGAAGATTGCGACTGCTACGCATGCAAACACTATACAAGAGCATATATCAGACATCTCATCAATGCTGGAGAAATGCTTGGGGCAGAATTATTGTCAATTCACAACTTGAGATTTCTTATCAGACTTGCAGAAAAGTCCAGAGAAGCAATATTGGGCGATTATTTTGCAGAGTTTAAAGAAGAGTTTATGTCAAACTTCAAATACTAGACGACACAAATTAGTTGGGAGAACACAAAATTTTTTTAAAATGGGATCGATATATCTATTCGCAAAAGACAGCTTTTGCGAATAGATAAACCATATTTTGTATTTTGATAACAAATTACGCAACAAAATGTTGTATTATGCAATAAATATCAGTTTATCAAAAAACATGTTATATTTCATTATGCATACTACTGCATAATACCATAAAAAATAAAAGCAAGAAGTTATCTTGCTTTTTTCATTGCTCTTTTTGCGTCTTTCTCTTGCCTTATAAAATAATCTTGAATGGCAACTTTGACACATTCTTCACCCAAAACCAAGCAATTTCTCTTATGATTTGGGATTTCTCCAAGTATTTTGATTACATCAGCTTGTGATACTTTCATTGCATCTTCAACATTTTTGCCCTTAATCAAATCACAAAATACGTCCAAAACTGCAATTGAAACTGCACAACCAAAAGTTTTAAACTTTGCATTTTCAATTCTGGAATTGTTTATGATAAGATACAACTTCATTAAATCGTTTCCGTTGTTGCCACCAACTTCTCCAACAGCATTTGCTCCATGAAGTGCTCCGGCATTTTTTGGATTTTGGAATTTGTCCATAATTGTCTTTGTGTACATATTCTAAATCCTCCCTGCTTGAATTGGAGAAATTGCCCTAAGTTTTGTTACAATTTTATCAAGTTCGTCAACAACATAGTCAACATCAGATTTTGATATGTTTGTTCCAAAAGAAAATCTTATGGAGCTTTGTGCAACATCATCTGCAATTCCCATCGCTTTTAAAACGTGTGATGGAAGACTTGATTTTGACGTGCAAGCCGAAGATGTTGAAACACAAATTCCTGCCAAATCCAAAAGCATGAGCACACTTTCGCCCTCAACGCCGTAAAATGACACGTTTACTATTGCGTTCGACTTTTGATGTGGATGCCCGTTAATCTTGATAAATTGCACCCTTTCTGTCAATTTTGAGACAAAGTAGTCTCTTATGTCTTTTATGATTTTGTTGTTTACAAACTGATTTTTTGTTGCAAGTTCAATTGCCTTTCCAAAACCAACGATTGCAGGGACGTTTTCTGTTCCACCACGAACGCCACGTTCTTGATCTTCGCCACCAAAAATGATTGGATCAATTGAAACTCCACTTTTTACATAAAGTGCTCCAACGCCCTTTGGTCCATGTATTTTATGTGCAGACATAGACATCAAATCAATTTCCATGTCTTGAACGTCCATCTTTAAATTGCCAATTGCTTGAACTGCATCTGTGTGGAATAAAATGCCGTAATCATGGGCAATTTTTGCAATTGTTTTTATGTTTTGAATGGTCCCAACTTCGTTGTTGATTGACATAATAGAAATCAAAATTGTGTCTTTTCTTATTGCGTGTAAAAGTTCTGGCAAATTTACAAGTCCCGTTGAATTTACTGGCAAGTAAGTGATTTCAAAGCCTTCTTGCTCTAAATATTTACATGTTTTCAAAACAGAATCATGTTCGATTTGGCTTGTGATAATGTGTTTGCCCTTGTTTGCATTTGCTTTTGCAACACCAACAAGTGCCCAGCTGTTTGCTTCTGATCCACCACTTGTAAAGTAAATTTCATTTGCTTTTTTTGCATGGATTGCTTCTTTTACTCTGTCTCTGGCCTTATCGACAAGCGCCATAGCTTCACGTCCAAAAGCGTGCAAAGAGCCCGGATTGCCATACATAACATTAAAACACGGCGTCATCTCTTCGATGACGTCGCTTGAAACATATGTTGTTGAAGCATTGTCAAGATATATCTTTCTGTCCATACAAAACCTATATGACAATTTTATCATTAAAGCCCCAAATTGTCAATATCAATTTTTTTATACATAAAAAAACTCTCTGGCTGAGAGTTTAGTGTTTTTACATATATTTGTTTAAGAGCTGAAGCACGCCGTTTTTGTTCATAAGTCCAACATGATGTTCCTTTTCAACTCCATCAACAAAAACGAATAATGATGGAATGCTCATGATGCCAAACTTTCTTGCAAGATTTTCGCTATCGTCAACGTCAACCTTGAAGATATGTGCCTTTTCTCCAAGCTCTTTTTGCACATCTTCCAAAACTGGTGCCATCATACGACAAGGCCCACACCATGTTGCAAAAAAGTCTACCAAAACAACTCCTTTTGCAATTTTTTTGTCAAAGTCTTTTTCATTAAGAATTTCCATTTTTTCCCCCTTTCAAAATTTCGTTTACAACAAAAGCACCAAGCACACAGCCACACATCGCTGGATAATAAGAAATGCTTCCAAGTGGCTGATTTCTGGCAGTTTTGATTGCATTTTCTTTGCAACACACAACCCTGAGTGCCTTTATTCCACGTGCTTTAAGGTTTTTTCTCATAACTTTAGCAAGACCATCGTTGCTGGTTTTGTAGATGTCCATAACGGCAAATTCAGGTATGCCAATTCTGTTTCCAGCGCCCATGGCAGAAACAATCTTTATTTTGTTGCGTTTGCAATAGCAAATAAGTTCCGTCTTGTTTGCAACGCTGTCTATTGCGTCAACAACATAATCAAGTTTTCCATCAAGAAGTTTCGGCGCATTCTCTTCAGAAAAGCGTTCTGAAATCGTTTTAACGTTGCATTTTGGATTGATTTTTGCAATCTGTTCTTTCAAAACGTCTGTTTTGAGCCTGCCAATGCTTGTTGTGTCTGCAACAATCTGTCTGTTTATGTTTGTTTCGTTTACATCATCAAAGTCAATAAGTGTGAGATTTCCAACTCCAGCTCTGGCAAGAATATGGCAGACATACCCACCGACACCACCAAGCCCAACAACGCACACTGAGCTGTTTTTAAGTCGATTTAAACCATCTTCTCCAACCAAAACCTTTGTTCTATCTGTCCACATATCAATCCTTTAACACAATATATTGTGGTGTTATTCAATTATATTGTTGCATAACACACATTTTATGCCATAAAGCCGAATTTTGGCTTTTTGTTTTCAATAAGTGTTGCTTTGTTTTTAAACACATTTTGAACATACTTTCTGTCAATCACAACATCAAGAAGTGGGTGTTCTCCCGTAGCATTGAAAGAAACGTCTTCCAAAAGGCTTTCCATAATCGTATGGAGTCTTCTTGCTCCAAGATCTTCGTCATCCCTGTTTTGTCTTTCCGCCATATCTGCAATTTCGTCAAGAGCATCTTCTTTAAACACCAAATTGATGTTGTCAACTCTCAAAAGGTTTGAATATTGCAACGTTACAGCGTTTTTAGGCGTTGTCAAAATCTTTTTGAAGTCCTCTTTTGTCAAGCTGTCAAGCTGAACTCTGATTGGAAATCTTCCTTGAAGTTCTGGGATCATGTCTTCCATATTTGCAACGTGGAATGCCCCTGCTGCAACAAACAAAATGAAGTCTGTTTTTACATTGCCGTATTTTGTTGGAACGGTGCTTCCTTCAACAATAGGCAAAAT
>CAKJYB010000074.1 GCA_918241715.1 Clostridiales bacterium | reverse complement strand
ATTGGCACTTCAAAAAGTTGTCTTGGAATAATCTTTTTAAGTTTTTCCGTCAAGCCCCTACCACGTGTGTAGGCGTTGTCTTTGTGGACAATGATAGAAAGCGCATCACACCTTTCGCCGTTGAGCATCAAGTCAACTTTGACAAGGTCTGATGGTTGAAATCCTGCCATCTCATAGTCAAAACTTGCATAACCCTTTGTCCTGGACTTAAGGCTGTCAAAAAAGTCGTATATGATTTCTCCAAGTGGCAAAACATACTTAAGTTCAACTCTGTTTTTGTCAAGATATTGCAAGTCCTTATAGACCCCACGCTTGTTTTGGCAAAGTTCCATAATTGCCCCAACATATTCCGGTGGAGTAAAGACATTCACATTTACAACCGGCTCTTCAATTCTGTCTATTTCAACAGATGGTGGCAAATTTGATGGGTTTGATATCTCAAGCATTTCTCCATTTGTCTTATACACGTTGTAGGACACGCTTGGAGCCGTGGTTATGATGTCAAGATTAAATTCTCTCTCAAGTCTTTCAGTTATTATTTCAAGGTGCAAAAGCCCCAAAAAGCCACATCTAAAACCATAGCCAAGAGCAGAAGACACTTCTGGCACAAACTGCAAACTTGCGTCATTGAGCTTGAGTTTTTCAAGTCCATCTTTAAGTTCGTTATATTTTGCCCCATCAACAGGGAATATTCCACAGAACACAACAGGCTGAACAGCTTTATAGCCGGAAAGTGGCTCTTTGATTGGGTTTTCAAAGTTTGTGATTGTGTCTCCAACTTTGACATCAGAAATCGTCTTGATGGAAGCAGCAATATAGCCTACATCACCAGCAGAAAGATATTCCGTCTCTTTTGCATTTGGAACAAAAATTCCAACTTCGGTTACATCAAAGACTCTGCCTGTTTGCATCATTAAAATCTTGTCCCCGGCCTTAACCTTTCCATCAAAAACTCTGACAAGACAAATTGCCCCCTTAAAGTTGTCGTAGTGGCTGTCAAAAATAAGGCACTTTAGTTTTTCGTTTTCTTCTCCCCTAGGAGCAGGGATTTTTTCTACAATGGCCTTTAAAACATCTTCAATGTTGATTCCGTCTTTTGCAGAAATACATGGGCAACCTTCTGTGTCAAGACCAATGACATCTTCGATTTCTTTTTTCACTTCGTCCACCCTGGCAGATGGCAAGTCAATTTTGTTGATTACAGGAACAATTTCCAAATTGCTGTCTAATGCAAGATAAGTGTTTGCAAGAGTTTGCGCTTCAACCCCCTGTGAAGCGTCTACAAGAAGCAAAGCACCTTCACAGGCAGCAAGAGAACGTGAAACTTCATACGTAAAGTCCACATGTCCCGGTGTGTCTATCAAGTTTAGTGTATACTCTTTTCCGTTGTGTTCATAAATAAGGCGTGTTGGAGTAAGTTTGATTGTGATACCCTTTTCTCTTTCAAGTTCCATGCTGTCCAAAATTTGATCTTGCATATCTCTTTTTGAAACGGTGCCGGTAAATTCAATCAACCTGTCAGCCAACGTGCTCTTTCCGTGATCTATATGTGCAATAATACAAAAATTTCTGATAAGTGATAAGTCTTTCAATGCGTTCTCCAATATCAAATTAATTATACAATAAGGCACATTTTCAAGCAAATATTTTTAAACAAAAACACTATTGACAAACAAACGTTTATTTTGTAAAATAAAAGCATTATGAAAAAAGAAAGAATTATTTTGACAGATAAGATGTGTAACCATAGACTATCGAGCGACATTCTAACAGCCATGTTTGTTTGCGATTTGTCTAAAAGAGTTGCACAAGTTTTGTATTTAAAAAACGGGATTGCAATGGAACCTGTCTCTTACGAAAAACTCCTAATCAAAATTAGAGCAAAAAGAGCAAAAGGTGAAGAGAGTTTTAAATGCACATTCAAAGACCCAAAGAAAACGACCTTGATATTCTATTTCAAAACAGAGTGGTCAAAAAAGCCAATTGACAAAATTGATATAACCGAGTTTAGTACAAACTATGGAAGAGGCCTTGCAGAAAAAATGATTGGTGCAATCGAGCCAAAGTTTATTGAGTGTACAGAAAAATTGCCATACGAAACAATCGTTTCAATCTTGGCATCAGCAGCAGAGGGAGAAAAATTTGATATTTCCATCATAAGAGGTGTTGTCAAAAGCACCCTTGATGACTATAAAGATGCAAAGATTCCAATCCCACCATCAAACATTGCTATTGATTTCTTCTTAAAAGACGAAAACTGCACATGTCTATCTCTGCACCCAAACATGTATTGCTATGAAGACAACTGCAAGACCATAATCGAAAAGATTGACGTAACAGAGTTTGACAACTATTATGGAGAAAACGCAGCTACAACACTTATCGAACAACATCTTTCAAAAGAAAAAACAGACCCAGACGGCGACGGGAAATAAAAAAAAGACTGAAATTTTCAGTCTTTTTTGTTTTGTTATTTGTTAACTTTTTCCATGTAAGAACCATCTCTTGTGTCAACACGAATAACATCACCAATATTGACAAAAAGTGGAACTCTGATTGTATATCCTGTGATAAGTGTTGCAGGTTTTTGAGAAGCCTTTGATGTGTCTCCTTGAATTCCTGGCTCTGTATCAACAACTTCAAGTTCTACAAATGTTGGTGGATAAACAGCAAATGGTGTGCCTTTGTAAATATACATTGTTGTTGGCATGTTTTCTGTAACAAAGTTGAGTGCATCAGCAACTGATTCTTTGTTGAGTGGCATTTGCTCAAATGTTTCGTTGTCCATAAAGTAGTAAAGTTCGCCATCATTGTAAAGATAAAGCATTTCTTTCTTTTCAATAACTGCATCTTGGAACTTGTCAGATGGGTTGAATGTGTCTTCCCTAACTTGTCCTGTCATAACGTTTTTGATTTTTGCTCTTACAAATGGTGAGCCCTTTCCTGGCTTAACATGCAAGAAGTCAATAACGTTGTATACGTTTCCGTCCATTTCAAAGGTTGTTCCTTTTCTAAAATCTCCAGCTGTACCCATAAAAATCTCCTAAATTTATATTTTTACGACATTATATTATCATATTTGTTCGATTATTGCAAGTGTTTTGCCTGTGTTTTGAGATAAATATCTTTCATGATACAGCTGTCTTTTGCCTGAGTCCCATCAGATTCGCA
>CAKJYB010000073.1 GCA_918241715.1 Clostridiales bacterium | reverse complement strand
CTGTTGTTCTGAAGTAGAATTGTGGTCTATATCCATTGAAGAATGGTGTATGACGTCCACCTTCTTCCTTTTTCAAAACGTAAACTTCAGCATTGAATTTTGTGTGTGGGTGAATTGAACCTGGTTTGCAAAGAACTTGTCCTCTTTCGATTTCATTTCTTTGAATACCACGAAGAAGAATACCAACGTTGTATCCTGCGATACCTTCGTCAACAGTCTTTCTAAACATTTCAACACCAGTTACAACTGTTTGTTTCTTTGCGCCCATACCAACGATTTCAACAACATCGTTAAGACGAACAACACCTCTTTCAATTCTTCCTGTAGCAACTGTACCACGACCTGTGATTGTGAATACGTCTTCAACAGGCATAAGGAATGGTTTGTCTGTGTCTCTTTGTGGTTCTGGGATATAAGAATCAAGTGTGTCAAGAAGTTCTTGAATGCATTTGCATGCAGGGTCAGAAACATTTCCTGCTTGAGCTGCTTCCAATGCTTTCAAAGCAGAACCTTTGATAATTGGAGTTGTGTCTCCTGGGAATCCGTATTCTGTAAGAAGTTCTCTGATTTCCATTTCAACAAGTTCCAAAAGTTCTGGATCGTCAACTTGATCTGTTTTGTTCATAAATACAACGATGTAAGGAACGCCAACCTGTCTTGCAAGCAAGATGTGTTCTCTTGTTTGTGGCATTGGGCCGTCTGTTGCAGCAACAACAAGGATTGCTCCATCCATTTGTGCGGCACCAGTAATCATGTTTTTAACATAGTCTGCGTGTCCTGGGCAGTCAACGTGAGCATAGTGTCTCTTATCTGTTTGATATTCAACGTGTGCTGTGTTGATCGTTATTCCTCTTGCTCTTTCTTCTGGGGCTTTATCGATTTCGTCATATCTCATCTTTTGAGCATAGCCCTTTGCTGCACTATACATTGTGATTGCAGCTGTCAATGTTGTTTTACCATGGTCAACGTGTCCAATTGTACCAACGTTAACGTGTGGTTTAGTGTTATCGTACTTTCCAGTAGCCATTTTAATAAATCTCCTTTTTGTTTATTACCTGATAATTTTATCACAATTTTTCTAAATTGCAAAACATTTTTAATACTTTTTTTGTTATTTTTTAAAGAAATTAGCGTTATGCTTGTTTCTTTCTGTTGCCGATAATTGTTTCAGCAATATTTTTTGGAACTTCTGCATATTTCAAGAATTCCATTGTAAATGTTCCACGACCCTGTGTTTGAGAACGAAGATCTGTAGCATAACCAAACATTTCGCCAAGTGGAACTTCTGCATTAACAACTTGAACTCCTGCCTTTGTTTCGTTTCCTGTCAAAATTCCACGACGTGATGTCAAGTTGCCCATAACTGTTCCAAGATAGTCGTCAGGAACTTCAACTTGAACTTTCATGATAGGTTCCAAAATTACAGGATTTGCGTGCAATGCACCATCTTTGAATGCCAAAGAACCAGCAATCTTAAAGGCTGCTTCTGATGAGTCAACTTCGTGGTAAGATCCGTCAAGAACGGTTGCCTTAAAGTCAACTGTTTCATAGCCAGCAAGAACACCATTCTTACTTGCTTCAAAAATACCATTGTTTACTGGTTGGATATATTCTTTTGGAATTGATCCACCAACGGTCTTGTCTTCAAATACATAACCAGAACCTGGTTCCAATGGTTCAAGTTCGATTACGCAGTGACCATATTGACCCTTACCACCAGATTGTCTGATAAACTTTCCTTCTGCTTGAGTCTTCTTTCTGATTGTTTCTTTGTAAGCAACTTGTGGTGCACCAACATTTGCTTCAACTTTAAACTCTCTCAAAAGTCTGTCAACAATAATTTCAAGGTGAAGTTCTCCCATTCCGGCAATAATTGTTTGACCTGTTTCTTGGTCTGTGTATGTTTTGAATGTTGGGTCTTCTTCTGCAAGTTTAACAAGTGCAAGCACCATCTTTTCTTGCATCAACTTTGTCTTAGGTTCGATAGCAACTCTAATAACTGGGTCTGGGAAGTCCATGCTTTCCAAAACGATTGGTTTCTTTTCATCACAAAGAGTTTCTCCTGTGATTGTGTCTTTAAGACCAACGATAGCAGCGATGTCTCCTGCTCCAACTTCTTTGATTTCTTCTCTTTGGTTTGCGTGCATTCTGATAAGTCTTCCAACTCTTTCTTTTTCACCTTTGTTTGAGTTGTAAACGTATGATCCTGCAACAAGTTTTCCAGAGTAAACTCTAAAGAATGCAAGACGTCCAACAAATGGGTCTGTCATAATCTTAAATGCAAGACCTGAGAATGGTGCGTCTTCACTTGGAGCTCTGCTCTCTTCTGCGCCTGTGTCTGGGTTTGTTCCAACAATGTGGTCAATGTCAAGTGGTGATGGAAGATATTCAACCATCGCGTCAAGAAGCATCTGAACACCCTTGTTTTTGTAAGAAGAACCACAAAGAACAGGAACAACTGCTCTTGAAATTGTTGCAGCTCTGAGAGCTTTTTTGAGTTCGTCAAGAGAAATCTCTTCTCCAGCAAAAAACTTTTCAAGAAGATTGTCGTCTGTTTCAACGATTTTTTCAATCATTTCGTCATGAAGTTGTTGAGCTTTTGCTTTGAGTTCTGCAGGAATATCTGTGATCTCAATCTGTGTACCCATGTCATCTTTGTAAATTTCTGCCTTCATTGTCAAAAGGTCGATAATTCCAGAAAATGTGTCAGCTTCTCCAATTGGCATTTGAATTGGAAGTGGGTTTGTGTTAAGTCTTTCTTTGATTGACTTTACACAGCCAAAGAAGTCGGCAGCATCTCTGTCCATCTTGTTTACATAGATGATTGTAGGAACTTTATATTTTGTTGATTGACGCCAAACTGTTTCTGTTTGTGGTTGAACCTTATCACGAGCTGAAAGCACCAAAACGGCACCATCAAGAACTTTCAAAGAACGTTCAACTTCAACGGTAAAGTCAACGTGTCCTGGTGTGTCTATGATGTTGATTTTATGATTTTTCCAGAAACATGTTGTGCAGGCTGATGTGATGGTAATACCCCTTTCTTGTTCTTGGGCCATCCAGTCCATGGTTGCTTGTCCATCGTGAACTTCACCAATCTTGTGGCTCTTTCCGGTATAGTACAAAATTCTTTCTGTTGTTGTTGTCTTACCAGCGTCAATGTGAGCCATGATACCAACGTTTCTGGTCATTTCAAGGTTTGTAGCCATAAATTTTCTCCTTTTTATATTTTTACATTTTTAACGTGATGTAAACAACACTGCTTTTTGGTATATAATTTTACCACTTATAATGTGCGAAAGCCTTGTTTGCTTCTGCCATTCTGTGCATTTCGTCTCTCTTCTTGATTGAAGCACCTGTGTTGTTGTATGCGTCCATAAGTTCGCCTGCAAGCTTTTCGTCCATGTTTCTTTCACCACTTCTCTTTCTTGCGTTTACAACAATCCAACGGATTGCAAGTGTTTGTCTTCTTTCAGGACGGATTTCCATAGGAACTTGGTATGTTGCTCCACCAACTCTACGTCCCTTTGTTTCAAGCATAGGTTTTACGTTTTCAATTGCTGTAAGACATACGTCCAATGGTTCTGCACCTGTTTTTTCTTTAATGATGTCAAATGCGCCATAAACAATTCTTTGTGCAAGACCTTTCTTACCACTCATCATAACTTGGTTGATAAGTTTTGTTACAACTTTGTTGTTGTAAATTGGATCTGGCAAAACATCTTTTTTAACAGCACTATTTCTTCTAGCCATAGTGTTTTAAATCTCCTTTTGTTAAATTTGTTTAAATTTTTCTAGCAAATGCAAAGTTGCAGATTACTTGCCAGATTTTGGTCTTTTTGCGCCATATTTAGAACGGCTTTGCTTTCTGTTTGCAACACCAGCTGTATCAAGTGTTCCACGAACAATGTGATATCTTACACCGATTAAGTCTTTAACACGTCCACCACGTATTAAAACTACACTGTGCTCTTGTAAGTTATGTCCTTCTCCAGGAATATATGCTGTAAC
>CAKJYB010000072.1 GCA_918241715.1 Clostridiales bacterium | reverse complement strand
TTTTTTTGATTATTTGTTTTTTTCTACAACATCAGAGTTGTCGATTGTTTCAGGAACAAATGACAATGTTTTGTCTGTTGCATGATTCATGACAATACTTTCTAGCCTTAGACAATCAAATGTCATGGTTTGTTTGATGTTCTCCCTGTCAATTGCAATTATGTCAATGATTCTGTCAAGGGCAGAGAGTTTTGTGTAAGTTGAGATATTATTTGTTGAAAAGTCTTGTGATATTGCGTTGTTCGCTTTACCCTTTTCTTCTATCATGCGTGTTTCAACAAGTTTCTCAAAAATTGTATGAAATGCGTTGAAAACAAATTGTGTACGTTCATCACTTTGATTTTTAAAATATCTTACTGAAACGCTTGGAAGGTGGAGAACCCACTTTTCGTCTGCATATTCAAGAGTAAGTCCCTTTGAGAGAAGTCTGCAAAGTGGCTTTGGGCTTACAATCGTTTCATTTTCAATAAGATTTTTTATTGTTGTTGTTTCTTCTAAATCTGATGCTAATAATTTTAATTCCATTTTTCACCTATATTATAATATATTTTAGACGTTTTATATTTAAGCACATAAACAGAAAAAAGTCAATACGTCTTTTTTATTTTTTTTGGCAAATTTTGACAAAATTCTACATATATATTTTCCATAGGAGTTTTTCTATGGTTTTTGAAAGTTTTTCTTACTTTTTGAGCAGAATTTGTCTGTTTACAAATTATGTAAGCACAGCGCAGGGGTTTCCAAAAAATCTTACACTTGAAGAAGAAAAAAAGTGTTTTGAAAAGATGAAAAAAGGGGATAAAAAAGCAAGAGAACGTCTTATAAGCCACAATCTTAGGCTTGTTGCACACATTGTCAAAAGATACACAAATTCGCTTGAAGCAGATGATTTGCTTTCGGTGGGGACAATTGGATTGATAAAAGCAGTGGATTCTTTTGATTATGACAAAAATGTCCAACTTTCAACTTATGCTGCAAGGTGCATTAACAATGAAATTTTGATGCTTATTCGTGCCAACAAAAAACACAAGAATGTGGTGTCATTAAACACTTTGACAACAAACAATGACGACGACAAAGATTTGGAACTTGAAGATGTTTTATCTTCAGACGAAGAAGAAGTTTTTTCTCAAGTTGAAACAAAGTTGTCTATGCAAAGGATTGAAAACATAATTTCAAAAAATTTAGACAGCAGAGAAAAGAAAGTTATTGAGCTTAGATATGGGCTTGGTGGAGAAAGGGCTTACACCCAAAAGGAGATTGCAAAAAGGCTTGGAATATCACGTTCTTACATCTCCAGAATAGAAAACAAAGCCCTTGCACTTATCAGAGAAGAGTTTGAAAAGCAGGTTTCGGGAGAAGATTTTGTTGAAAATAATCGAAAACGCTTGACAGATATTTAGACATTTTTTTATTATTAAAATGTAATAAAGGCTCAAAACAAGGGGGTGTAAATGACAAAAGAAGAGTTTTATGATGTTGTTTCAGACTTGTTTGTGCCACTTTTTACTGGTTCATATTTGGCAGGAGAAATTGACTCTTCGTCAAGAGATATGGAAGTTGCACTTGGAAAGAGCAACTCCATTTTATTGAAACCATCAAGAAACGACTCTTACAGACTTGTTTTAAAAAGGGGACAACCTTTCAAATCTCATGAAGTAAATCTGATGAAGTCAATTTTGAATGAACTCAACTACATTTCGGCTCTTGAGATAACCGACAAAGTATATTTAAATCAACTCAGAAACATGGCGATTGAAAAAGCTCTTGTTGAAAGTATAACTGATGTTGGTGCAGACACTATTTTGGGAATTATTGGGGCTCTGGAAACATGGGCTGCCAGAACATATGAAGGGGAAGCGTTTGAATTTGGCGTTTTGATAAATCTTGCCGCTTCGACAGAAGATAAAAACGAACTTAAATACAACAGAATCATGAACAACGATTTCGTTTCTCTTTTCACCGATGGAGACACTTCGTTTATTGAGTTTGATATTCGTGGAAACATGCTTGGCTATGTGTCCTTGAAAAACCCTAAAAAAGTTGCAACAATTTCACCTATTTTTTATGATAAAGTGGCAAGAGTGTGCAACGATAAGCGTGTTGGACTTGTTTTGACAAAACGTGGAGAACTCTTGGTTTTTTACGATCGACAATTGATTTTTGCAAAAAGAAACGGAAATTGGTGTGTTTATTCTCATGACGAAATTATAAGACTTTTGCAAAACAATGTTTCTGCAAGCGCAAAGCAGATTAGACGTTCGATTTACAACACGGCGCTTGATTGTTCTTTCTCATATCATGGGGCATGTATTGCCTATCTTGACAGAGACAAAACAAGAGATGCCTTGATGCATATTGATGCTGCCGACATTATTTCTGAAGAACATTTCAACATCAAAAGAGATTTGGAACTTGAAGAAGCAGGAAAACTTTACAACCTTGAAAACTCAAAAGGGATTATCGAAAAGTTTAACGTGCCATACCAAGAATTTTTGATTAAACACCAATTTATCAAAACGATGATGCTCAGAAGAGTTATCAGTGGAAGAAAATTGTTTGAACTTGACAGGCAGTTTATTGAAGAGATGGCTTCTGTTGACGGCGCCATTGTCATTGACTATGACGGAACGATTATCGCTGTGGGCGCAATCATTAAAATTGAAGCAGGAAGCAAGGGTGGTGGAAGACTTGCTGCAGCCCAAACTCTTGCAAAATACGGGACTTCAATCAAGGTGTCGCAGGACGGAATTATGCAAGGTTTTACGTTTGACAGGAAGATAAGAAAAGTTAAAGAAATTTTCTATGTTGGCTAAAATTTGTGTCCGAAATCAATTTTTTAATAAAAATCAGGTCTTTTACATTGTTTTGTGGACTTGATTTTTTGTTTTTTGTGTGTTATAATAAGAAAGTCAGACAACCAGATGGTCGCTGTGCGCTTGTGATGAGTGCAGAGAGGAAAGTCCGAGCATCAAAAGAACATGGTGCCAGC
>CAKJYB010000071.1 GCA_918241715.1 Clostridiales bacterium | reverse complement strand
ATTGATTTCAATCAAGCCTTTTCCAGCTGTCAATCTTACTCTTGCGATAGATTTCTTTCTTCTTCCAGTAGCAATAAAGCTTCCTGTTTGTTTAACTTTCTTTTCAGCCATTATTCAATCACTCCTTTTAATGCAATTTGTTCTGGTTTTTGTGCTTCGTGATTGTGGTTTGCATCTTTGTAAACGTGAAGCCTTGTGATTTGTTTTCTTCCCAAAGAATTCTTTGGAAGCATGCCTTTTACAGCCTTTTCAATAACTTTGCAAGAATTTTCTTTCATAAGTGTATCATATCCAACTTCTTTAAGTCCACCAATGTATCCTGTGTGCCAGCGAAGTTTCTTTTGTTCCAACTTCTTGCCTGTCAAAACAACTTTGTCTGAATTGATAACTACTACAAAATCTCCTGTGTCAACATTTGGAGTGTAGATTGTTTTATTTTTGCCTGTCAAAATGTCAGCAACTTGAGAAGCAAGTCTTCCAAGTGGCATTTTTGTTGCGTCAACAACATACCATTTTCTGTCAATTGTGGCAGGATTTGCCATATATGTTTTCATCATTTTCTCCTAAAAATTTTTCTCATTTTGTGTGGTCATTTGCCAGTTAAGTCCACACCAATATCCCTCTGCACTTTTCGTTGGGGCTAACAACAAAAAACGCCTTTGAGATAAAGACTCTATTATTCTAATCAAAACACTCCTATTTGTCAAGCATTTATAATAAAATTTTTAATAAAAAAAACAGACACGCCCATTTGTCTATTTCTCTCATTTTTTAGCACTGCACGCCTGCACCACCAGCAGTTCTGGCAGCAACGTATTGGTTTGAAAAGGTCTGCTCAAATTCTGTCTTTAAAGAATCGTTTTTCCCAACAAGCTTGTCCTTTGTAAGTCCACCTTTCTCAACCATAACAGCCATTGTGGAAAGTGTGTTGTAGTTTATCACATAAGAAAACATTTCTTTTCTTTCTGTTGCGCTATTTGCTTGAATCATTGCAACCTTGCCAAAATATTCGTTTGCGCATGACATCAAAGTATATGTAATTTGTTTGTTGTTGATTGCACTTCTGATCTTTCCTGCAAGTTTTTCATTTGAAAAGAAACTGCGATCTTTCATTGCAAGCAATCTGTTTAGCACCTGTATTGTCTCCACTTCGCTTTTTGCTTTTTCGACAATCTCTTTGACATAGTCAACGCTGTAAGCACAAACTGCCTTTTTTGCAGATTCAAACTCTTCTTCTCCACCTTCTCTGACGCTTTTAAGCACATGTGGAAGCTCTGCTTTAAAGAACTCTGGCGTTTCCAAACCTTTGATTTTCAAAAACTTTTGATTATACTTTGAAAGCAAATATACATAATTTTCTCTTGCCTGATTCAAATCGCAAGAATTTGTCGCAATAACCTGTCCGTTTTCCCCAAAATTAAGCAGGTCGAATAAGTAAATAAAGTCCATTTTTATCTCCGAAAACATGGTCATTATAACACACCTTTTTGAATAAATCAAACAATTTTTGAATATTTATGCAAAAATTTTTAATAAAAAAACAAGCCCACTTTTTGAGCCTGTTTTTTATGTTTTTGATTAGGCAACATCTGTGTATGTGCCAAGGTCTGATGGGAAACTGATTGTGCCTGAAAATTGCGAAATCGTTACTCTCATTCCAAGCATAAGCATAGACATTGAAGTAAACTTTTTGCCGTTGAAAGTGAAAGATACTTCAAAGTTTCCAAACATTCCAGTGTCCTGCTTCATTGTGAGTGTCGTTTTGTTTCCGTCGGTTGTTTTTGTAAGCCCAACCACACTTAAATCTGCATCTTCAAAATAACTTAAAAAGGTGTTTATGCTGTATTGTCCATCTGCTGTGTTAAAATAGTCGTTTATTTCTTCAAGTTGGCTTGCCAACTCTCCGGAGCTATCAACTTCGTCGCCAATCGTAAATTGAACCCTTTTCTTTTCATTTCCCACTTTGTAATAAAGATATCCGTCAACATAATATGTCTCTTCCAAATACCCTTCTGCATTTGTCTTCATGGCAAATTGTGGCTCTGTGTCAGAGAACAACAACCACGCTTCTCCAAGTTTGCTGCCCTTTTCTGTCGAAATGGATATCTTATACCCATTAACAAACCCTTCTTCTATGTTTGTTTGAGCAACAAAAGAAGAAAACTCTTCTGCACTGATTTTTGTTGTCTTTGCACAACCAGCAAAACCAAGTGCTCCAACAGCAACAAGCATAAAGCATGCTATGGCCGTCAAAATTTTTCTTAATTTCATATCTATCCCCCTATACATTCAGTTTACCATCACCCAACAAGGCCTGTCAACATAATAGCGTCAATGTGTGTGGACTTTTTGTCGATTTGATGGTATAATATGTTATATCGGGGTGTGGCGCAGGTGATAGCGCGTATGGTTCGGGACCATAAGGCCGAAAGTTTAAGTCTTTCCACCCCGACCAGGGGCTCGCCCCCTTTTATTGTTTTCTTCCCTTTCTGCAAACCATAACAATAAAATTGCAATTTCTTTTCAATTGTGCTAAACTAACAAAGATTTCCCAAGACCTCATAGTAAAACAGGATATTACGGCCCCCTCCTAAGGGGTTGTTCTGGGTTCGAGTCCCGGTGGGGTCACCAACACCTTTTGGTGTTTTTTTATTTTGCCTATTGCTTCTGGTTACAAAATATTGTATAATATTCTTATGACAAAATCTTACAAACCAAAGAAAAAAGATATCATGCATAAAAAAGAAAACGAGCCTTATGTTTCAAAGAAAGACTATATCGTTTTCGTTTTGGGTGGACATGCCGGACACGGCTATGGGATTCCTTTTTTGCATTGGATAAGAGCATCTTCCGAAGAAGATGCCATAAAATTGGCGGTAGAACTTCCACACGTAAAGCATCACAAGAGAGATGCCGTGCTTCTTTGTTTACAAAGATCCAGAAAAGAAGGCCTGTTTATCAAACTTATAAATGATATGGACACTTATCTTACAGAGTCCACTTTGTCTGGAAACAAATTGTCCGATCGCAGAATTCGCACTGCCGGCTATATTGCAGGGCTTTGTGCAGAGTTTAAAAAAACAGGAGCTGAAAAACTCTTCGCTGACATTCTTGCGATTAAGCGTGGATGTGATTTTGACGATGAGCACCCACTCCAACAACTCTGTGGCCCAGTTTTGACTTTTAGTAAAACTCTCAGCACAGAAAAATTGAAAAATTTGACAGACGACGAATTTTTGGATTTTTTCAGAAAATATGCAAAACTTGAATCTCCAAGAATAACACCTGAAGATGCGGAAAAGGCTCTACTTGCTTACTATACCATTATGACAAAGAAGATTGCCATGGCAGAGGTTGAAGAGCCTGAAAGAATCAAAGAAACAAGAAAAGGAATTGAAACCCTTGACAAACGAATCCTTGCAGATGATAAAAGACTTATGGAGTTTAGAGACTTTGAATTCAACTCGCTTAGACGTGTTCAAATGCTGATGATATACAACAAAGTTATGGGTGGCAACAACCCACTTGGCATTCGCTATGACTCCAAAAATCACATGATGACATATCCAAGTTTGGACGACCCAAAAAGAATCGTGCGTGTGCCAATCCCAAATGTTCCTTATGTTGTTGCAAACGACATGTTTTTAGACGTCAATGGTCCACAACTTAAAAATAGTGGTCAAAGCGATGAAGACAAACAGGCACTTGAAGATTTCGACAGAAATATGCAAGTTACAATTGAAGAACGCTTAATTATCGGCACAAAGGAAAATGAAAACAAACCAGACGAAATAAGCGACGAATTGAGCAAATAAAAAAACAGCAAATTTGCTGTTTTTTATTTTCCATCTCCGTCTGTTATGTTTTTTTCTGCAACCAGACTGGACACTATCCTGTCTTGTTCTTCTTCCGGCAAGTTTTCAAAATAAAGTGGGTTTTCAATAAATTCTTCGTTTTCGTTGAAATACCCTGCAATAAAGCAATTTAAAACCATTCTGACATTGGCGTTTTCATCATTTTTCTTGCATGGAGTTATTTCTGATAAAAAGGCATTTCCATCTTTGTCATATTCCAATCTCTGTATACCGTAGCCACACACCTTTTCATAAAAAAATGAATCGTTGACATCTCCACCCAAGGCCTTTACAACTCTCTCAGGAATGCAAACCACAATATTGTTGGCAGCTTTTCTCCAAGTTTCAATATCTGGTGCCGTACCTTCTTGAGAAACAACTGAAATTGTCGCTTTAAAACGGCCTATCTTTGGTCTAACGCCATGCAACTCTTCTTGTGCGTCAGCCCATTTTTTCATTTTTACACCAAAAGGAATCAGCGTTGCAAGAAGTCCAGTTTTTGCAATTTTTTCGCCTGCTTTATCCCTGCTAAAGTGGACACCAATCCATGCCCCTTGTTTGTTTTTTCTCAATTTCTCTATAAATTCGTAAAGAAACATAAATCCCTCCTATAAGATATATTGTACCAAAAAAGATATTTCGATTTCAAGTTTTTCTATTTTCCGTTTCCGTCATCAAATTTTGCCCTTTCTGTGCCTGTTTCTGATTTGTCAAAGTCGGCCTGCAGTTCACTCTCCAACGGAAAACCAAACAAAACAATGTTTGGTGCAGCCCTTATGATTTCGTTTGTCGAACATCTGTCAATCTCCCCAGGAATTTTGCCAAGTTGCAAAAATTTCTCCTGTGTAACAACATATGCTCTGTTTTGTGCCCAAGCAATATTGTCAACTGCCTGAACCAAAACAGAAATTTTGGAAGAGACAAATCTCAAAGTCGTCCCGGTTTCAATATCGACAACACTGCCTTCCTTTCTCATTCCTTCGTCGCAATAAATTGAAGAAATCTTTGCCCCTTTTCCATGCATTTGTAGATATTTTTTTGCAGAATAATACAGACCTATCATATCTCTTCTTTCGGTCACATTTTTTGAAGACAAAAACCTTTCCAAATCTGTAAGCTCATTGTCCTTTTTCCAAGGAACATATCTCTTTTGAATTGTCCCCATTCTTTTTCCACTTGGATCTTTTCTTATTATTGTGCCAGCAGACACAAAAATTTTGATGTCATATTTTGGGTTTAAAATAATTCTGAAAAGCCTTTTGTAATATTTTACAAGAGAACTTTCTTTAATCTTTTCTTTCAAAACAAGGCCAAGCATTTCGCAAGCGTGAATTTCTTTTACTTCTGATTTTTCTTCTTCATCAATGTCTGCCCTAAGCCCACACATAACTCTAAATATGTCTTTTTTTATTTCTTCTTTATATCTTTCGGGCAGAAGAATTCCGACATGATATTTCAGTGTCTTTTTGTCTCCACTTACAAAATCGTATCCCGTGTCATCAATAACTAAAACGTAATTTTCTTCCACTCTTTTTCCTTTTCAAAAACATTATATCATACAAACTTTGTTTTTTCAATACAAAAAAACAGCTAGTTTTTGCTGTTTTTTCTTTCACAAATTGACACAAAAAATCTGTTTCCGGAAACAATTTTTTCAAAAGTTTTGTATTTAAAGTCCCCAATAATGTCCTTTAAATCGTTGTTTATGTTTAGGTCCAAACTTTTGAGTGTCGATTCTTTTTTTGTAAAGAGAATTGTAAACTCTCTGTCCTTGTCTTTTGCTCTTTCAATCTTTTCAATTTCGTTTTTATTGCAAATCATTTTTGCAAAAGATGGGTCATATTTTTTGACAAACTCCCCATCAACACCAACAATACCATTTTTAGAAAATACCACGCACAAAGCGCAAGAATTTGAAATAGAAAAATCCATTTTGTTTGGCACATAAGGTCTGCCATTTGGGGAGTAAGAAAAATCTTGTCCATCATCAAGTTTAAGCACTTTTGCAATCAAAAAATATTCATAGGCCGAAACTATTTTGTCTTTTTGATTTGCAAGTTTGTCAACCTTTTCTCTTCTTGATTTTGGCAATTTTGAATAGCCCTTTTCAAAATCGAATTTTGGTGTTTTTTTGAGTATGTAAAGTTTCAATTTTTCTCCTACATATCTTTCAATTTTTTATAGTAATTTTCAACGCCCTTTGAATCTCTTTCGTCAAGCAATACGTCCCACTCTTTTCCTTCTTCTGTTCCACGATAGTCCACAAGTTCATACGTGTCGTTTGCAATTCTTTCATTGACCAAATCTGCAATATATTTTGTAACTTTTTTTGATCCACCATAATTCATGTGTGACCCCCAACTTGCAACATAGTCTGTTGAGAAGTTGACACCTATTTCTTCATAGTTTGTGTTCATGTCAAAATATTCCAAACCAAATTTGTCTGCCAAATTTTTGATTGCGTTTGCTTTTGCCATCGTCCATTTCTTTATTGGACAATGAACAAGCAAAAGTTTTGCTCCGGCATCTTTGCAAACTTTAACAAGTCCTTTAAAGTCTTTTTCAACTGATTTTTTTAACTTTGCAACCTTGTCTGTGTTCTGCATAAAGTTGTCTGGCAAGACAACATTGGAAGATTCTGTGTCGTAAACATAT
>CAKJYB010000070.1 GCA_918241715.1 Clostridiales bacterium | reverse complement strand
TACACGAGCTGTTGACTTTGCCTTTGCAAGTGTTGTTTCGATTTTTCCGTTCCAAAGCAAAGTTGAAACTTGTCCACGAAGCAATGCATCTCTTTCTTTTGAAGGTCTGCCTAATTTTTCGTTAGCCATAATAATCTCCTTTTACATTTTTCTTGGATAGATTACTCTTCTTCCTTGCGAAGACTTAAACCATATCCATCAAGTTTTTGAATAACTTCTTCAACCGACTTAGCGCCAAGATTTCTTACTTTAAACATGTCACTTCTTGACTTCTTAAGAAGGTCTTGAATTGTGTTGATTCCTGCTCTCTTCAAGCAGTTGTAAGAACGAACAGAAAGGTCCATTTCTTCAATAGGAAGTTCCAAAAGTTTCACTTGCTTGTCTTCTTCCTTTGAAACCAAAATTGACATATCGCCAATTTGTTCGCAAAGTTCAATAAAGAGTCCGACGTGTTCGTTGATAATCTTTCCTGCAAGGCTTACGATTTCTCTTGCAGAAACTGTTCCGTTTGTTGTTACTTCAAGTGTAAGTTTGTCAAAATCAATGCTGTGTCCAACTCTGGTTGCATCAACACTGAAGTTTACCTTTTTTACAGGTGAGAAAATGCTGTCTACTGCAATAAAGTCAATATTGTCATACTTACTCTTGTTTTCTTCGCTTGTAACGTATCCACGTCCGTTTCCAATCATAACGTCCATGTCAAGTACAGCACCTTCGTCCATTGTGCAGATATGCATATCTGGATTTAAGATTTCTACTTGGTCGTTTGTTTCAAAATCTTTTGCAGTAACTTCTCCTGGTGTGTTTTTTCTAAGTTTAAGATATGTTACAAAATCTCTGTCTCTGTTTGTGCATTTTACTGCCAAACCTTTCAAGTTTAAAACAATATCAACAACGTCTTCTGTGATTCCACGAATTGTTGAGAATTCGTGTGCAACACCAGCAATTCTAAATGCAATCACTGCAGAGCCTGGAAGAGATGAAAGAAGAGTTCTTCTCATGCAGTTTCCAAGTGTGATTCCATAACCTTTTTCAAGTGGTTCTACAACAAATCTTGCAAATTGTCCACCATCAGTTTCTTCACAAGTGATTCTTGGCTTTTCCATTTCCATCATATTATTTATTCCCCCTAATATTATCTAGAATACAATTCAACAATGAGTTGTTCCTTGATATCTGTGTCTATGTCTTCTCTTGCAGGTGCAGCAAGGATTTTTCCTGTCAATGTTTCTGTGTTAAATTCCAACCATTTTGGCATAACAATCTTCATGCCCTTAAGGTCTTTAAACATTTCAAGCTCTTGCTTGTTTTCTTTAACTGAGATAACATCTCCAACTTTTACTCTGTAAGATGCAACTGTAACACGTTTTCCATTTACACAAATGTGTCCATGGTTTACGATTTGACGACATTCTGCTCTTGAAGCGCCGATTCCCATACGGAATACAACGTTGTCAAGTCTTCTTTCGATCAAAGACAACATGTTTTCACCTGTAACACCTTTGGTCTTTACAGCGTCATCATAATATTTTCTAAATTGTTTCTCTAAGATGCCGTACATTCTTTTTACTTTTTGTTTTTCACGAAGTTGAAGTCCATATTCTGTAACTCTCTTTCTTGATGCCCCATGTTGTCCAGGAATTACAGGTCTTCTTTCCATTGCACATTTTTTGCTTGTGCATCTTTCACCTTTAAGGAAAAGTTTGCGTCCTTCTCTTCTGCATTGACGGCAATCTGGATCAATAGTTCTTGCCATTTTTCAATCTCCTTTTAAATTCTTCTTCTTTTTGGAGGTCTGCAACCGTTGTGTGCGATTGGAGAAACATCCTTAATAAGTGTAACTGTGAAACCAAGAGTTGAAAGGCAACGAATAGCGTTTTCTCTGCCGTTTCCTGGTCCCTTTACATAAACTTCAACAGATTTCATTCCATTGTCAAGAGCAACTTTTCCTGCTTCTTCAACACAAGTTTGTGCTGCAAATGGAGTGCTTTTCTTAGAACCTTTAAGTCCAAGTTTTCCAGATGAACAAGAAGAAATTACATTTCCTTCCATGTCGGTAAATACAACAATGTTGTTGTTGAAAGAAGTTGTAATATGAACTTGTCCCTTGTCAATATTTCTGTTGACTCTTTTTCTTGTTTTTGCTGTTTTCTTTTTGTCAGCTGTGTTTTTTACGTTTGCCATAAACTACCTCTTACTTACCTTTTTTAGCGCTTCCGCTAACGATTCTCTTTGGACCCTTTCTTGTTCTTGCATTGTTTTTTGTGCTTTGTCCACGAACAGGAAGTCCTTTTCTGTGACGAATGCCACGATAGCATCCAATTTCGTTAAGTTTTTTGATATTCAAACTTACTTTTGATTTAAGTTCACCTTCAACTACAACGTTGTGTTCGATATAGTTACGAAGTTGTGCAACTTGATCTTCTGTAAGATCCTTAACACGTGTGTCTAAAGACAAACCTGTTGCGTTGCAGATATCACGTGCAGTCTTTACACCAATTCCGTAAATATAAGTCAAACCATATTCAAGTCTTTTTTCTCTTGGAAGGTCAACACCAGCAATTCTTGCCATTTAACTTTTCTCCTTTTTATTAACCTTGTGTTTGTTTATGTTTTGCACTCTTTGGGCAAATAACCATAACTTTTCCGTTTCTTTTGATTACTTTACATTGGTCACACATTGGTTTAACCGATGCTCTTACTTTCATAATTTGCTCCTTTTGTTTAACCTTTATCTCTCCAGGTTATTCTACCTTTTGAAAGGTCATACGGACTCATTTCAATTTTTACTTTGTCGCCTTCAATGATTCTGATAAAGTTTTGACGAAGTTTTCCTGAAATGTAAGCAGTGATAACGTGTCCGTTTGAAAGTGTTACTTTAAACGTCATGCTTGGCAAAACTTCTGTTACAACTCCTTCAAATTCAATTACATCTTGTTTAGACATACAAGCTCCTTTAAAAATTTTCTTATTTCCGCATTAACATTTTCTTGTCCAGATTTGAGTTTGTCGACATCAAACTCTGTTTTTGAAGCCTTCTGAACATGCTTTAGGCTTTTCTTTTTCGGTTTGCATAGTTTAAGTCGCTTTCCGTCAACCAACCAGCAATAGCCAGCCTTGACTTCTTTTACGACAAACACTTGATTTTTTTCTTTTCCAGCAACGGCTACAACGACATTACCTTGAGAAATATTCATCATCTTTCTCCAATGTCAAAATTTCCAGTCCGTTTCGCGTAAAAAGAACTGTGTTTTCATAATGGGCGCTAGGTCGTTTATCTCGAGTTACAATACCCCATCCATCATTCAGCATCCAAATTTCTTTCTTTCCGGCATTGATCATTGGTTCGATTGCCAAACATGCGTTTTCTGCAATCACAACGCCATCTGTTTCTTTGCCGTAGTTTAAAACTGAAGGAGCTTCATGCATTCTACGACCTATGCCATGTCCACAGAGTTCGCGAACAACCGAGAATCCGTTGCTCTCTGCGTGAGTTTGAACTGCATGAGAAATCTTTCCAATTCTGTCGCCAATTCTTGCATTTTCAATTCCCTTGAAAAAACATTCCTTGGTAACTCTTATAAGTTTTTCTTTCTCAGCCGATATCTCACCGACAGGATAAGTCCTTGCCGCATCACCATGATAGCCTTTGTAAGCTACAACAAGGTCGATGCTGACAATATCGCCTTCTTTTAGAACAATGTCTTTGCTTGGAATCCCGTGAACAACCACTTCGTTGACCGAAATGCACGTTGCTGCCGGAAAACCTTGATAGCCCAGACATGCAGGCGAACCACCACTTTCTATTATAAACTTTTCAAGAGCTTTGTCAATATCGTAGGTTGAAACACCAGGCTTTACAAGTGTCTTGGCATACACCAATGCATCACGTGTAAGTGCCCCTGCTTTACGCATCAACTCAATCTCTGCTGGAGTCTTTTGAATCATTCTAAATCTCCTTTAAAAGTTTACAAGCAGACTTAAATGCTGTGTCAGGATCTTTGCTTCCATCAACAACAACTAGTCTATCAGCGTAGAAGTTTATGAGTGGTGCAGTCATCTTTTCATAAACTTCCAGACGATTGTTTAACGTTTCCAAATTATCGTCATCTCTTTGGAAAAGTGGTGAGCCACACTTTGCGCAAGTAGTTTTAGAATAAGTCGCTGTGTTGTAAATTTCACCACATTTACTACATATTCTGCGACCTAAGCAACGACGTCTGACAATGTCAAACGGAACGTCCAATTGGATTACAGCGTCAATTTTTGCAATTTTGTCAAGTTCTTCTGCCTGCTTGGTGGTTCTTGGAAATCCGTCAAACACAACCCCATTTTTGCAATCACTCTTTGAAATGCGCTGTTTGAGCATTTCTATTGTAACGCTGTCCGGAACAAGTTGTCCTTTGTCAATGTATTTCTTTGCCAAAACTCCAACATCTGTTCCCTTTTTGATGTTTTCTCTAAACAAGTCTCCTGTTGAAACTTGCACGAAGCCAAATTCTCTTGTCAAATCTTTTGCCAATGTTCCTTTTCCTGAAAATGGTGCACCAAGCAAAATAATGTTCATCGAATTCTCTCCTTTGTTGATTCTTTTTCAAGGAAGGTCTTGCGACCTTTCCTTTAGTCTAAGAATCCTTTATAATTTCTCATCAACATTTGAGCATTGAGCCCTTTATCAAATTCAAGTGCAACAGAAACCATAATCATAAGTCCGGTTGTGCTGAATGCGCTTACCAAAGATGTGATAATGATGTTGTTTGGCACAGCCTTGAATACCAAACTTGGAATCAAAGCAATAACTGCCAAGAAGAATGCACTGAAAAGTGTGATACGTCTTGAAATTCTTCTCAAATAATCTGCTGTGGTCTTTCCTGGTCTGATACCTGGAATAAATCCACCTTGTTGTTGAAGTCTTCTGCTTATATCGTCTGTATCGAATGAGATTTGTGCATAGAAGAATGCAAATGCAAAGATCAAAAGTGCCAAAAGCACGATGTATGCCCATGAGTTTGTTCCCATGTAGTTTTGATACCAATAATATGCATTTGTGTTTGGCCAGAAAATGCTCATAACAAGTTGTGGAAGTGTCAAGAGTGATGTTGCAAAAATGATAGGCATAACCCCTGAAGCGTTAAGTTTGATTGGGATAAATGTATCCTGACCACCAAACATCTTTCTTCCCTTGATTTGTTTTGCATATTTTACTGGAACTCTTCTTTCCGAACAATCCATAAATACGATAAATCCGAAAACAAGAACCAAAGCAACAAGATAAATGATAATTGACCAAAGTCCTTCAAGGTTGCTTGCTGAGATTTGTTTGAAAGCAGCTTCAATTCCCCTACCAGCAGAAGAAATGATACCAACAAAAATCAACATGCTCATTCCGTTTGCAACTCCGATTTGTGTGATTTTTTCTCCAAGCCATACGGTAAACATAGCACCTGCAGTCAAAATCAAAACAATTCCCGTTGCAATAAGCCAAAGTGGCAAGTTCAAACGTGTTAAATCAATGTTTCCTTTATATGAAATCACAATACCAATTGATTGTGCCAAAGCCAAAAGAAGTGCAGCAATACGTGTGTAGAAGCTGATTTTTCTTCTTCCGTCTTCACCTTGTCTTGCAAGGTTTTGAAGTGATGGCACAGCAACCGTCAAAAGTTGGATAACAATTGATGCCGTGATGTATGGTGAAACACCAAGAGCAAGAATTGCGCCGTTTGAAAGAGCATCACCGGACAACATGTTCATAAGTCCGAAGAATGATGCGCCCTTGTTTGCGTCATTTGAAGCAAGTTCTTTGGAGATTCCATCAAAACCTGGACAAATAAGTGCACAGCCAACTCTATACAATATAAGCAAACCTAAAGTAATGAGAATCTTTCTTCTTAAATCCTTAACTTTAAAGGCATTTATAAGAGTTTTAAACATAATTTACTCCTTAAACTTATTTTCAAAATAGTTGATTAAATCAACTCAATTTTTCCACCTGCTTTTTCAACTTTTTCAATAGCAGATTTTGTAGCCTTTGAAGCTTTGATTGTAAGTGGTTTTGTAAGTGTTCCGTTTCCAAGAACTTTAAGTCCGTATGGAGCTCTCTTTCCAACAATTCTGTATTCATACAAAAGTTCTTCTGTAACAATTGTGTTTGCGTCAAGAGATTCAAGATCACCAACGTTTACCACTGAGTATTCTTTTCTATAGTTGTAGTTGTTAAAACCACGAATTGGGACTTTTCTAATCATTGGGATGTTTCCACCTTCAAATCCGGCTTTAACACCACCACCACTTCTAGCCCATTGTCCCTTATGTCCTCTGCCAGAAGTTTTTCCAAGACCAGAACCGATACCACGACCAACTCTTACTTTTTTGGTTGTAGAACCATTTGCAGGTTTAAGATTTTCTAATTTCATAGCTCTCTCCTTATTCTTCAACCACTTCAACCAAGTGTCTTACATGGAACAAACTTCCACGAATACTTGCGTTGTCTGGCAAAATTCTAGTTTGATTAAGTTTCTTAAAGCCAAGAGCTGTCATAATTTCAGCTTGGTGTTTGTTGTAACCAATTGCACTCTTAACCCAAGTAACTTTCAATGTTTTTTCCTTTTTCATAACGCCCTCCTACTAAATTTCTTCTGGCTTTTTGCCACGACGTGCAGCAATTTCTTCTCTTGTTTTGAGAGAAATAAGCCCGTTCAATGTTGCACGAACAACATTGATTCTGTTTGTTGATCCGTGAATCTTTGTAACGATATCCCTAACACCAGCAACTTCCAAAACAGCTCTTGCAGCACCACCAGCGATCACTCCGTGACCTTCTTCTGCTGGAAGCATAAGAATGTTTGTTGTGCTAAACTTTCCAAGTGTTTCATGTGGGATTGTTCCGTTTACAACTGCAATCTTGTGCATGTTTTTCTTTGCAACAACCGTAGCCTTGTCAATAGCGTTTGGAACTTCGTTTGCTTTGCCGATTCCCATTCCAACATTTCCCTTGCCGTCTCCAATAACAACAAGAGCAGAGAAACGCATAGTTCTTCCACCTTTAACAACTTTCGTTACACGACGAACATGAACAAGTCTTTTGTCCATTCCATCGTCAACCTTTACAGGTCTTTCACGACGTGTGTTTTGTGGCTTTTCGCTTTTATTCTTTTTAACTTCTTCTGCCATACGTCCTCCTAAAATTCAAGTCCAGCAGATCTTGCACCATCTGCAACTGCTTGAACTCTTCCTGTGTAGATATATCCACCTCTGTCAAAAACAACGTTTTTAATTTTCTTTGCTTTTGCTCTTTTTCCAATTACTTCACCAACAATTCTTGCTGCTTCAGTTTTTGTTTTGCCTTTGATAAGCTCTGCAACTTCTTTGTCAAGTGTAGAAGCAGAAACAAGAGTCTTACCATTTGCGTCATCAATAACTTGAGCATAAATGTTGCTCAAACTTCTATAGACATTGAGTCTTGGTCTATCAGCCGTTCCAGCAACGATTTTTCTTACTCTCTTATGGCGAATAATTCTGTTTTTATTCTTATCTTCAACAGTAATCATTTTTCATTCTCCCCTTTTACTTCTTACCTTTTGCAGCCTTACCAACTTTTCTTACAAGTCTTTCGCCATCAACGTGGATTCCGTATCCATGATATGGTTCGTATGGACGTTTTGCTCTAACCATAGCGCAGAATTGTCCAACTCTTTGTCTATCAATTCCGGATACAACAACTTCCGTTGGAGATGTTGCAACAACTTTAAGATCGGCAGGTATTTCTACTTCTACTTGGTGAGATACACCAAGAGACATAACCAATCTGTTTCCAGAAACTTGTGCTTTATAACCAACTCCGTTGATAACAAGTTTCTTTTCCCAACCCTTTGTTACGCCAACAACCATGTTGTGAACAAGAGCTCTTGCAAGTCCTTGCTTTGCGTTTAATTCTGGGTTGTCATATTTGAAGTGAACCAAATTCCCTTCAACTTCGGTCTTAATATTTCTGTCAACAACTTGCTTCAATGTTCCTTTTGGTCCAGAGATTGTGATTTCATCTCCGTTTCTTGCAAAAGTTGCACCATTTTCAAGTTCTACAGGTTTATTTCCTATTCTAGACATTTTCGACCTCCTACCATACATAAGCGAGAACTTCGCCACCAACATTCAAACTTCTTGCAACTCTGTCAGTTACAATACCTTTGTTTGTTGAAATGATTGCGATTCCAAGCCCGCTTATAACTTTTGGAAGATTGTCTTTGTCTGAATAAATACGAAGACCAGGTTTTGAAATTCTCTTCAATCCTTGGATAACACTTTGTCCGTTTTCATCATATTTAAGTGAAACTTGAATATTTTTGAATGAACCAGCGTCAACAAGGTTGTATTCATTGATATATCCTTCTTCCAAAAGGATTCTTGCAATTTCTAATTTTTCCTTTGATGCAGGGATTTCAACAGTCTTATGTTTTGCACTAATAGCATTACGAAGACGAGTCAACATATCTGCGATTGGGTCTGTAATAAACATAATTCCCTCCTTACCAACTTGACTTTTTCACGCCAGGAATTTCCCCGCGATTAGCCATTTCTCTAAAACAGATTCTGCAAATTCCATACTTTCTAAGCACAGCGTGTGGTCTTCCGCAGATAGAGCAACGAGTATATTCTCTTGACTTATATTTTGGTGTTCTTTGTTGTTTAGCAATCAATGATTTCTTAGCCATTCTCTTTCCTCCTATCTAGCAAAAGGCAATCCAAGTGCCTTTAAAAGTGCTTTTGCTTCTGCGTCTGTCTTTGCAGTAGTAATGAAAGCTACATCAAGACCTCTGATCTTCTCAACTTTATCATAAGATATTTCTGGGAAGATAAGTTGTTCTTTAATGCCCATAGCATAGTTTCCCTTGCCATCGAAAGATTTTGGTGAAATTCCTCTAAAGTCTCTCACTCTTGGAAGAGCAATTCCAACAAGTCTGTCAAAGAATTCATACATTCTTGTTCCACGAAGTGTAACCTTTGCCCCAACTTTCATTCCAGCTCTAACTTTAAAGTTTGAGATAGCTTTCTTTGCTTTTGTTGCAACAGGTTTTTGTCCTGAAATAAGTGTCAATTCTTCAACTGCTGTGTTAAAACTCTTTGAGTTGTCTTTCACATCACCAAGTCCCATGTTAAGAACAATCTTAACAAGTTTTGGAACTTCGTTTACATTCTTATAACCAAACTCTTTTGTAAGAGCAGGAACAATTTCTTCTTTATAGCGTTTTGCTGTTTGATTTTGTTCTTTCATCTTTCATCACCCTTACGCTTCTGTTTTAGCAGAAGTTGATTTTTTCGACTTTTGTGTTGCAGTCTTTGTTGTTGCTGCAGCTGGCTTCTTTTCAGCTTTTGGAGCTGTTTCTGCCTTTGCAACCTTTTTTGCTTCTTTCTTTACTGCCTTTGCAAATTCTTTGTCAAGTGAAGCTGAGCACTTTTTGCATACTCTAACTTTCTTTCCATCGATAATGTTGTGAGCAACTCTTGTAGCCTTGCCACATGCTGGGCAAACTACCATAAGATTTGAAGCTTCAACAGGTGCGTTTTTCTTTACGATTTGACTTTTTTCGTCTTGTTTTCTAGCTTTTTGGTGCTTTGTAACAATGTTAATTCCGTCAACTAAAACTTTGTTATCTTTTGGAGAAACATCTGTTACTTTGCCTGACTTGCCTTTTTCTTTTCCAGCAATAACAACAACGTTATCACCTTTTTTGATTGTCATACTCATACAACAAATTTCTCCTTTTAAATAACTTCCGGAGCAAGAGAAATAATTTTCATATATCCCTTATCTCTCAATTCTCTAGCAATAGGTCCAAACACACGGGTACCCTTTGGTTGTTTTTGGTTGTCGATAATAACAGCAGCATTGTCGTCAAAACGGATATGAGAACCATCTGGTCTGTTCAAACCCTTTGTTGTTCTAACAATAACAGCTTTGATAACATCACCTTTCTTTACGCTTCCACCAGGAATAGCCTTTTTTACAGAAGCAACGATAACATCTCCGATGTTTCCACTTCTTCTAAAAGAACCACCAAGAACTCTGATACACATGATTTCTTTAGCTCCTGTGTTGTCAGCAACTTTAAGTCTTGTTTGAGGTTGTATCATAATCCACCTTCCTTATTCTGCTTTTTCAACGATTTTTACAACTCTGTGGTACTTTTCTTTTGAAAGTGGTCTTGTTTCCATGATAAGAACGATATCTCCAAGTCCACATTCGTTGTTTTCATCGTGTGCTTTGAATTTCTTTGTTTTCTTTACGACTTTTTTAATTTTTGGATCTTTAACTCTGTAAGCAACTTCAACAACAACCGTTTTGTTCATACTTGTACTTACAACGACACCTTGTCTGGTGTTTCTTGCGTTTCTAGTTTCTTCCATTAGTTATTTCCTCCATTTGCTATTTGTTTTGCTCTGATAGCTGTTTGTACTCTAGCAATTTCCCTTCTTACATTTCTGATTTCAAGTGGGTTTGCCAAATTTCTTGTTGCATTTGAAAAACGAAGATTAAAGAGTTCATTTTTAAGTTCTTTAAGTCTTGCATTCAATTGTTCCAAGTTTAAAGTTTTGATTTCTTCATTCTTCATTATTCTTCACCGCCTTCTTCGACAGGTGTTTCTTCTTCACGTTTAACAAACCTTGTTCCACATGGAAGTTTGTTTGAAGCAAGTCTCAAAGCTTCTTTTGCAGTTGCTTCAGAAACTCCTTCGATTTCGAAGAGAACTCTGCCAGGTTTTACTACTGCAACCCAGAATTCTGGACTACCTTTACCAGAACCCATACGTGTGTCAGCAGGTTTCTTTGTTACAGGCTTGTCTGGGAAAATCTTAATCCAAACTTTACCACCACGCTTGATGTATCTTGTAAGAGCAATACGGGCAGCTTCGATTTGGTTTGATTTAATCCAGCAAGGCTCTGTTGCAACGATTCCGAATGAGCCGTAAGCAAGTGTGTTTCCACGAAGAGCTTTACCTTTCATTCTTCCTCTTTGAACTTTTCTTCTTTTTACTCTTTTAGGCATTAACATTGTTCTTGTCCTCCTTTATGGATTGTTTAGACAAAATTTCGCCTCTATAAATCCAGCATTTGATTCCAAGTTTTCCATAGTTTGTAAGTGCTGCTGTTTCTGCATAATCAATGTCTGCTCTAAGAGTGTGAAGTGGAAGTGATCCTTCCATATACTTCTCTGTTCTAGCAATTGTGTTTGCTCCATCAATAACACCACTAACTTGAACCTTGCAACCTTTTGCTCCAGCCTTCATAACTCTTTGAATACCTTGTTTCAAGGCTCTTCTCCAAGCTACACGCTTTTCAAGTTGTTGAGCAATTGACTCTGCAACAAGTGCTGCGTCAAGGTCTGGTTTTTTAACTTCTTTAACATTCAAAACAAGGTTTTTAACTGGACGAACAATCTTTGTAAGTTCCTTTTTGATTTGTTCGATTCCAGCACCCTTTTGACCGATAATCATACCAGGTTTTCCTGTGTAGATGTCAACTTGAAGTCTGTTTTCTGTTCTTCTAATACCAACTTCTGAAATTCCTGCAGAAGCGTATTTTTTGTTGAAGAATACTCTGATATCATGATCTTCTTTAAGGTTTGCGGCAAAATCTTGTTTCTTGGCAAACCAAGTTGATTGCCAATCTTTGTTTATTCCAATTCTAAGACCGATTGGGTTAACTTTTTGTCCCATTATTTTGCCTCCTTCAACTCGTCAAGAATGATTGTGATATGACAAGTTTTCTTCTCAATTCTGTCTGCTCTTCCTCTTGCTCTAAAAGCAATTCTCTTCATAAGAGAACCTGATGTTGTATAACATTCTGCACATAAAGGTTGTCGGAAGAGAGGCCCTTGTTGTTTTCTGCGTTTGCGATTGCACTCTTCAAAACTTTAAGTGCTTCTGCTGCGCCTGTTTGTGGCATATATGTCAAAATAGCAACAGCTTCGTTTACTTTCTTTCCTCTAATGTTGTCAAGAACGATTCTAACTTTAGAAGAACTCATACGAATATCTTTCGCAACAGCATATGGACGATTATCTTTATTTGCGGCTCTTTTTTCAGCCTTCTGTCTAATTCTTGTAGCCATTTTCTTTCTCCTAGTTCATTTTCGCAGCTTTCTTTTGTCCTGCGTGACCTTTAAACGTTCTTGTCAAAGAGAATTCACCAAGTTTATGTCCAACCATGTCTGCTGTAACATAAACAGGGATATGTTTTTTACCATTGTGAACTGCAA
>CAKJYB010000069.1 GCA_918241715.1 Clostridiales bacterium | reverse complement strand
GGACTTTTGCACCTTGAAATCATCACTGAAAGGCTTGAAAGAGAGTTTAATCTTGACATTATCACCACAGCTCCAAGTGTGTCTTACAATGTATACAAGACGAATGGAACAATGCTGGAAATTGCAAATCCATCAAATCTTCCTCCTGCAGTTGAGATTGAAAGGATTGAAGAGCCTATTGTCAATGTCAATGTCTTCACTCCACCAGAATATGTTGGGGCGATTATGGAGCTTTGCCAGAATAAGAGAGGAATTTATAAAGATCTTCAATACCTTGACAAGAAGAGAGTTGAACTTAAATATGTTTTGCCTCTTGGAGAGATAATTTATGATTTCTTTGACAGCCTTAAGTCAAGGACGAAAGGTTACGCAAGTTTTGATTATGAGATGGCTGGATTTCAACCATCTGACCTTGTGAAAGTTGATTTGATGCTCAACGGAGAAAGATGTGATGCACTGTCACTTATTGTTCACAAAGACAATGCATACAATCGTGGCAGGGAGTTGACAGAAAAACTTAAAAAGATTATACCTAGACAACTTTTTGAAGTGCCAATTCAGGCTTGCATTGGAAACAAAATTATTGCAAGAGAGACCATATCTGCACTTAGAAAAGATGTTTTGGCAAAGTGTTATGGTGGAGACGTAACCAGAAAGAAGAAACTTTTGGAAAAGCAGAAAGAAGGAAAGAAACGTATGAGAAAAATTGGCTCTGTTGAGATTCCTTCCGAAGCCTTTATGACAATATTGAAACTTGATGGAGATGAGTAGTATGCAAGAGATTTCTCTTTACATTCACATTCCATTTTGCGAAAGAAAGTGCAATTATTGTGCTTTTGTTTCTTATTGTGTTTCAAAGGAAAAAATTGACGAATATGTAGAATATCTTTGCAGGGAGATTGAGAAGAGAAAGACGGACAAAGTGGTCAAATCAATTTACTTTGGTGGTGGAACGCCAAGCCTTTTAAATGGTGAGCAGTTTGAAAAAATTGTAAAAGCCATTTATGACAATTTTGATGTCTACGACAATGCAGAGTTCACCATAGAAGCAAATCCAAATTCTATTACCGAAGAAATCTTGAAAAAGTGGAAGATCCTGAGAGTAAACAGAATAAGTGTTGGCGTGCAAAGTTTGAGTGATAAGAGTTTGAAGAAAATAGGCAGACTCCACAACAAAAAGATGGCACTTGAAAAAATCAAACTTGCAAGACACTATTTTGACAACGTTTCGGCAGACCTTATTGTTGGGCTTGAAGACGAAACGGGAAAAGATTTAAGAATGTATGCAAGAGAACTTATTGCTCTTGGCGTAAAGCATATTTCGTGTTATTTGCTTGAAATTTATGAAAACGCACCAATTTACAAGATGATTCAAAATGGGCAATATAGACCCCTTGACGACGACCAGACAATAGACTCTTTTGAAAAGTTGTCAAGGGGTCTTGTTGATATGGGGCTTGAAAGATACGAAATCTCAAATTTTGCCTATCCGGGCTATGAGAGCAAACACAATTTAAACTATTGGCAAAGGGGAGATTATCTTGGTTTTGGTGTTGCATCACATTCGCTTGTTGACGGGAAGAGATTGGAAAATCCTGACACGTTTGAAGAGTATTATGCTGGCAAGACAAAAGAGATTGTGCTTGACAAAAAGGACGAAATCGAAGAAATCATTATGCTTGGTCTAAGATGCAAAATTGGTGTTGAGATTGCAAAACTTGAAAAACTTGGCTATGACATAACGCAAAATGAGTATTATAAAGACTACGTTTTGCAGGGAATAATAACGACTGACGAACAGAAATTATATTTAAATCCGGTGTTTTACCATGTAAGTAACACAATTATTTCAAATTTGCTTCCATAATTTGTTGAAAATAGTTGAAATTTAAAAAACTATGTGCTATAATCAAAACGTAAAGTTGTTTTGCTTGACAAAATGGAGAAAGATATGTCAAAAATTGATCTTAAAGATTTTGTTAAATACGGAAAACTCTTTGAAGTTTATGGAAAACTTTTAAGTGAAGACAGACAAGGTGTTATGACATTGTATTTTGACTACAACATGACTCTTGCTGAAATTGCAAAAGAGAAAGGTGTTTCAAGGCAGGCAATTCTTGACACAATTGAAAAATCCTGTTTGAAACTTGAAAACTTTGAAAACGTTTTGCACAGCGTTGAGAAAGGACAACAACTTGCAAAGAAACTTGAAAGACTTAAAAAACTTTCAGGAAAAGCGCTTGAAGAAAAAGTCGAAGAAATATTGAAGGAGATATAATGGCATTATTTTCATCATTATCAGAAAAGTTTAATCATATCTTTTCAAAATTGACCAAAAAAGGCAGACTCACAGAGCTTGAAATCAAAGAAGCTATGAGAGAAGTTCGTATTGCTCTTTTGGAAGCTGATGTAAACTATATGGTTGCAAAAAAGTTTGTTGCTGACGTAAGCGAAAAGGCTGTTGGCGAACAAGTTCTGAAGAGTTTGACGCCTGGACAAATGGTGATAAAAATTGTTAAGGACGAACTTACTGCTCTTATTTCTTCAGACAATCAAAAACTTCAAATTGCATCAAATCCACCAACAATAATTATGATGTGTGGTCTTCAAGGTGCAGGAAAGACAACAATGTGTGGAAAACTTGCATACCACCTTAAAAAGTCTGGCAAAAAGCCACTTTTGGTTGCGTGCGACATCTACAGACCTGCAGCGATAAACCAACTTCAAGTTGTTGGAAAAACTGCAAATGTTGAAGTGTTTGAAAAGGGCACTCAAAATCCGGTAAAGACGGCAAAACAATCAATCGAACACGCAAAGAAACAAGGCTTTGATGTTGTGATTATCGACACGGCAGGAAGACTTCATATAAACGCCGAATTGATGGAAGAACTTAAAGACATCAAAAAAGAAGTAAAGCCAACCGAAATTTTGCTTGTTGTTGATGCAATGACAGGTCAAGAT
>CAKJYB010000068.1 GCA_918241715.1 Clostridiales bacterium | reverse complement strand
CGTCATAATCACCAAAAATAAGGACCCTATCGCTCACCTGTTTTGCCAATGTGATTCTATCACACAACTGCTTCATATTTTTAATTAAAAATGGATCTAGAAGTTGTCCTACAGAAAGATATTCTGCAATTTCTTTTCTTGTGGAATGTCCACGAGATAGAATCAAATACATTGTTGAAGGCAAAACGTTAAACTCTGCAGCAAGTTCTTCCACAAGAGCAGAGTCTTTGTTAAAAAATTTTTTAAAAATCATTTTTCTCTACCTTAAACAAACTTTATGAAAATATTATAATATACTTTTGCCTTTTTACCAAACAAAAACAGCTTATCTCTCTGTTTTTTTTGAAAGATAAAAAACAAAATTTTTTTGACAAAACACTTGTCAAAACAAACAAATTGTGATACAATACCCTTGCTTTTGAAATATTTATTTTGACATGCCGAAGTGGCGGAATGGCAGACGCACAAGACTCAAAATCTTGCGAGGGCAACTTCATGTGGGTTCGACTCCCACCTTCGGCACCAAGAAAACTGGCTATTATCGTCAGTTTTTTTATTGTAAGATATAGAATATATCTTTTTCCAAATTGGGTCTTGAAAGTTTGTCTTTTTTGTGCTAGAATGAAAGTGAATAAGTTTTTTGGGGTTTTTAAATGGCAACAAAAAAGAAAAAACAAGAGATTCAAGACGATTACAGAGATATTCCATACGCAGCCTTTGAAGAAGTCATTTTGGCAATCATAGAACGATATGGAAAGTCTGATGCCGACTCTCACTCAAATGTATTGGGAGTTGATGTTTCATCCCCTGTCATGCCAACAATAACTGACAATATTGACATCGCAGCGGAAATAATCAAAAAAACCATTGACGAAAAACATAGTGAAACAAAATCAAACACACATAAAACTTCTTTATCAAAAAAGAAAATTCCTACAAGGTTCTCCATCACATTAATTGAGAGGACCCTGAATTTTTTAAGGCAATCAAAACAAATTAAATATGTCATAAACAAAAAAATTGTTGGAAGCACTGATGGTGCTCCAGACAATATTATAGAACACAGACTCTCCTTTATTACCCCAAACGGAAAAATAAGATCTGTTGACACAAAAAAACAAAAGAAAATCACAGGTGTAGTCCTTTTGGGCGAAGACGGAAGGGCTTACTTTAAGCCATTCAACAATCCAAAACACACAAACAAGACTTTTCGTCTTATATCTCAAAGTGATGGTTTAAATCACATAGATCAAGTTGTTAGTGTCGAACTATATGGCGGAAAAGATGAAGTGTATGATGTAAGAATAGACAAGTCCTTTGGAAACAAAAACATATCTGACCTTATTTCAAGAATCATGGCATTGGTGGACGAACACAGCGTTGATCTTTACCCAGGTGGAGAAGATATTGAAGCTGTCAGAGAAGCCATATCACACATCAGTTTGAAAGTTTCTGAAAACGACCCAAATGACCCTTGGTCAATCAAAAACATGAAAGATCGTTTTCCAAACTTTATTGATGCAAGAGACTTACCTTTTGTAACAATTGACCCAAAAACATGTAAAGACATGGATGATGCTGTTTGTGTTATCAAAAATCCTGATGGGTCTTACACACAATATGTTGCAATCTCCCTTGTTAGTGTCTATGTGGAAAAATTTACAGCAATTTTGAAAGACGCTTTCTCACGTGGAAATTCAACGTATTTTGCCGACATGGTTGCCCCAATGCTTATGGAAGAGCTTTCAAACATCATTGGTTCTCTCAATGCTGGAGAAGACAGACTTGCTTTTATTACAAGAATGGACTTCGACAAAGATGGAAATCTTATAAATTCATCAATGGGTCCTGGTGTAATGAGATCAAGACATAAATTTGCCTATGAAGATGTTGACAAAATCTTTGAAGGTAATGAAGAAGAAAGATCAAAACATCCAGAAGAAATCTTAAAAAGTCTTGATTCTCTTAAAGACCTTGGAAGACTTGTCCGTGCAAAGAGAATTGCAAATGGTTCAACAGAATTTAGAAGTGGCGAACTTACATACAGGCTCAATAAATCACGTGATGGAGTTGAAGAGGCTTTTGCGGACAACTCAACAGAAGCTCACAAGGCAATTGAAGATGCAATGCTTATAGCAAACAAAGTTTTTGCTGAATATTGCAAACAAAAAGGCATTGAAATAATATATCGTGTTGAAGAAGGTCTTTCTGAAGAAAAAACAAATGAAGTTTTAAATATCATAAAAACTACTATTCCAGAATTCTTCGTAAAAAATGAAATTGAAAGTTTTTCAAACATTCAAAATCTCGTCAACTCTGCACTGGATTATGCAGAAAACAAGCAGGGTGAAATTTTTGCTCGTGCACTAAGCGAAATGATTATCAAATGTCTGCCAAAAGCACGTTATGATCCAAACGGAGATCTTGGACACTTTGCCCTTAATTTTGATGCATATGCACATACAACCAGCCCAATCAGACGTTTTGCTGATCTTGTAAACCAGCTTCAAGTTTTGGCAAGCTTTGCTGGAGAACCATCACCATTTGACAAAGAAACCCTTCAAAAAATGTGTGAACACATAAACTATACCGAACGCAATTCTGATGCTCTTGAAGCAAAAGTTCAAGACTTGCTTTGCGCATGGTTCATAAACCAAAAAATTAGAGATGGACAAGACATGACCAAAATTGGTTATATCTCAAATATCTCAACATCAAAAGTAACGGTAAAAACCGACTATGGAAATGTTGTTATTGACCTGGAAAACAAATCAAAAAGCAAAAAAATTAAATCCGGAGAAAGAGATTTGGATGAATTCGTTCTTTCTGCGGACAGAATGTCTGTGTCAAATGGAAGAGGTGTAACCTACAAACTTGGAAGTGCCGTAAAAGTTAAACCAACAAAAATTGACCTTGACAACAGAATAATTTATGCACAAAGAATTGGCGAAAAAAATCTTGGAAAAATAAATGTTGGCTATGATGGCGAACTGGACAGAGTGTATGGAGGTGGACATGGAAACGGAAGAAATCGCTAAACCTTTCAGCATTCACAACCACACAAACGACTCAGACGGCATACCTTCTTTTTGTGATGCCGTTCTGTATGCCTATTTAAATGATTTTGACACACTCTCTATCTCTGACCACAACTATATCTCAATAGAAGAGCCAATGGACCTTTTTGATCTAAAACTAAAAGATTTGAAAAAACCTTGTCACGTTTTCTCTGCAGACGCATTTCTTGAAAAATTTGGTAAATACCCTATAGCACTAAATTTCTTTGAAAACAAATATGCAAACCTAGATGGGCTAAAATCAAAAATCAAAGGAAAAAAACTAAATTATATCTTCTCTTGTGAGTTTACAGCCTATCACAACGACAACAAATATCATTTTCTTGTTGTTGCCCCAAGACTTGACGAATACAATTCTTTTGTAGAACTCATGAGAATAAAACGAAATAATGACATTTCTTCCGACCTTGCCATGATTGCCTTTCTTTTCAAATATAAAGGTTTACGTTTCCCAAAGGAAGAAGTTGGACTCTACCGATCAAGACAATCAAACTATAGAAATGGTGTTTCTCCATTTACAAAAGAAAGCACTCTTGACTTCTTTAACGAAAACCCAGAACTTTTAGAAAAACTTGGATTTTCTGAAGACGATTTAAAAATTATTTTGGATTTTATCGATCCAACAGAAAAAATCAATATTGATGCAAAAATGTTGTTTGACATCGCACATCTTTGTGGAGCAAAGGTCTTTATGGCTCACCCGGGACTAAATTTGCAAGAAGCAAGTGATTGGAAAGCTGAAGTAAGGTATTTTATTGAAATTGGAATTGATGGATTTAACATTCTTGAATATCCACATGAAGAAATAAATTCCTATATCAAAAAAGTGTGTGATGCTGAAAATCCAAAAAGAGTTTTCCCACTTATCCTATATGTGGGTGGAAATGATTGCCACACATATAAAGACTATATAGTGCAAGACTTTACATACTTTAACAATAAAAAATGTGCAACTTTTCTTTCCTATATTAAAGACCATTCATATTTTGGTTTGAATATAAGTAATTTTAATCTTATATACCCATCAGTAGACAGAGAGTATACAACTAAATACTTAAACGATTTAAAAAACGTTTCAACAAACATATATGACTCTTTTGCACGAAAACTAAGCAATTATCTTGAAAGAAAACAACTTAGGAATTTTTTGGCAGATTGCAGAATGAAAGGCAAGGCTGATACATATTATTCACAAAAGGTAATCAAAAAATTGTTTGGAGACACGCTTTCTCCCGAAATCTACGACTATTTGATGGAACAAAAAATCACCAATCTTCAAACAATAGAAGAAATCCTTGGCTCTAGTTTTGTAATTCCAAAATCAAAAGGAAGCACACCATCTACAAAAAGAAACATGGTTTCAAAAAATGCAAGCGGTGGACGAATACCTTATTCGGACATAAAGAAAAAGAATATACAAAAACACGGAAAAAACACTGCAAGACATCAAGAACATTCATTAAATATCAAAAGATAAGTCAAAAAATTGATTTCGTATTCAATTTTTAATGTTTATGACAACAAAAAAAACAGACCGAAGTCTGTTTTTTTATTAACCAATATTTTCAACTTTGTCTACTTTTACAGGTACAACATTTCTGTATTTCTTAAGACCTGTTCCGGCAGGGATAAGTTTTCCAATAATAACGTTTTCTTTAATTCCGATAAGATTGTCGACTTTACCCTTAAGCGCAGCATCTGTCAAAACTCTTGATGTTTCCTGGAAAGAAGATGCTGAAAGGAATGATTCTGTTGAAAGAGATGCTTTTGTAATACCAAGAAGAATTCTTCTTGCAATTGCAGGTCTTCCACCATTTCTCAAAGCTTTTTCGTTTTCTTCATCACATTTTGAAACGTCAACAATGTCTCCAGTCAAAAGTGCTGTATCACCAGAATCTTCAATCTTAACTTTCTTAAGCATTTGTCTGATGATGATTTCAACGTGCTTGTCATTTACAGGAACGTCTTGGCTTCTATAAACTGACAAAACTTCGGAAAGAAGATATTGTTCAAGTCCTTTCAAACCTTTTGTTACAAGAAGATCTGCAGGGTTGATAGAACCGGCTGTGATTTGTGTTCCTGGTTCTACAGAGTCTCCATTCTTAACTTTCAAAACGGCAGGCTTTCTTACTTCATAGTCAATGTCGCCTTCGCCAGTTATGATTGTGATTTGATATGTCTTTGCGTCTTCTTTGATTTTCACCTTACCAGAAACTTCTGCAAGCAAACATTCACCCTTAGGTCTTCTTGCTTCAAAAATTTCTTCAACTCTAGGAAGACCTTGTGTAATGTCGGCAGCAACAGCAGCACCACCAGAGTGGAAAGTACGAAGCGTAAGCTGTGTACCAGGTTCACCAATTGATTGAGCAGCAATAATACCAACTGCTTCGCCAAGTGTAACCATGTCTTTTCCTGCCATGTTTCTTCCATAACATTTTGCACAAACACCATGTTTGCAACGGCATGTCATCAAAGAACGAATTTCAACTTCTTTAATTCCGGCTTTTGTAATTCTTGAAGCCTGTTCCTTAGAAATCATTGTGTTTGCAGGAACAATCACTTCTTTTGTTTTTGGATCAACGATGTCGCCTACAGCAACTCTGCCATAGATTCTCTCTTCCAATGGTTCTTGAACAAATCCATCAGAAACAAGGTCGCTAACCGTAACACCCTTAATCTTTTCTCCAAGTTCTGCAAAGCAGTCTTCAGATGTGATAACAACGTCTTGTGCAATATCAACAAGTCTTCTTGTCAAATAACCAGAGTCAGCTGTCTTCAAAGCTGTGTCGGACAAACCTTTTCTGGATCCACGAGAGTTGATGAAGTATTCAATAGGTGTCAAGCCTTGCTTAAATGATGATTTAATTGGTGTGTCGTTTTTGATACCAGAAGCTGTAGCCTTAATACCAATCATACCGCAGTCTTGGTTGAGCTGTGTGTTGTTTCCACGAGCACCAGAAAGCACCATCAAACTGAATGGGTTGAATGTGTCCATATCTTTTACAACTGCAGCCTGAACTTGTTGAACGGCTTCGTTCCAAACGTTAACGTTTTCGTTAACTTTTTCTTCAACCGTGATAAGTCCACGACGAAGCAATTTTTCGTTTTCCAAAACTTTTGCTTCTGCTTCTTTCAAGATTTCTGCTTTTTCTTCTGGTTCTTGAATGTCGTAGATGTTTACAGAAACTGAAGCAAGTGTTGAGTATTTATAACCAATTTCCTTGAGTCTGTCAACAAGTTTAGAACATTCTGTTGTTCCAAATCTGTTGTAGCAGTCAGCAACAAGTTTTTTAAGTTGCTTCTTCATAACAGGAGCATTGATTTCAAGATCACAATAGTTTTCTGGTTTTGTTCTGTCAACATATCCAAGATTTTGTGGAACAATGTTGTTGAACAAAATTCTTCCTGCAGAAGTTGTGATTCTCTTTGAATACATTTTTCCATCAACTTCTTTTGAAAGTCTAACAGTGATTTCAGCTTGCATATCAAGTTTCTTTGTTTGGTATGCGTAAATAACTTCATTTTTTGAAGCAAAGATTGAGCCTTCTCCCTTTGCACCTGGTTTGATAAGTGTAAGGTAATAACATCCAAGAACAACGTCCTGTGCTGGTGTTACGATAGGTTCTCCATCAGAAAGTTTCAAAATGTTGTTTGAAGCAAGCATAAGTGTTCTTGCTTCTGTTTGAGCATCAACAGAAAGTGGAACGTGAACAGGCATTTGGTCTCCGTCGAAGTCGGCGTTGAAAGCTGCACAAACAGATGGGTGGAGCTTGATAGCTCTTCCTTCAACAAGCACAGGCTCAAAAGCCTGAACTGACAATCTGTGAAGTGTAGGAGCTCTGTTCAAAAGCACTGGGTGGTCTTTAATCACGTCTGAAAGAACGTCCCAAACGATTGGCTTTTCTCTGTCAATCATGCGCTTTGCACTCTTAATGTTGTTTGATTCGTTAAGTTCAATAAGTCTGTTGATAATGAATGGCTTAAAGAGTTCAAGTGCCATTTCTTTTGGAAGACCACATTGATACATCTTAAGTTCTGGTCCAACAACGATAACAGAACGTCCAGAATAGTCAACACGTTTTCCAAGCAAGTTTTGTCTAAATCTTCCTTGCTTACCACCAAGCATAGCAGTAAGTGATTTCAAATCTCTCTGTTTTGAGCCTTGAACTGGCTTTCCACGCTTACCATTGTCAATCAAGTTGTCAACAGCTTCTTGAAGCATTCTCTTTTCGTTTCTTACGATAACGTCAGGTGCCCCAAGTTCCATAAGTTTCTTCAAACGATTGTTTCTGTTGATAACACGTCTATACAAATCATTCAAATCGCTTGTTGCATATCTTCCCCCGTCAAGTGGAACCATAGGTCTAAGATCTGGTGGAAGCACAGGAATAACGTCCAAAACCATCCAAGTTGGGTTGTTTCCACTCTTTCTGAATGATTCAACAACGTCAAGTTTCTTTGCTGCCTTGATTTTTCTTTGACCCTTTGCAGTTCTAAGTTCTTCCTTAAGCTCTTCACTTGTTTTGTCAAGATCGACATGAGAAAGCAAAACTTTGATTGCTTCAGCGCCCATTCCAGCGTCAAAACTGCCATATCCGTATTGCTCTAATGCATCACGATATTCCTTATCGTTCAAAATTTGTTTGTATTCAAGATTTGTGTTCTTTGGGTCTGTAACAATATAGTTGATATAATAAACAACTTGTTCCAAAGTCTTTGGTGTCAAATCAAGCAAAGTTCCAATTCTTGATGGAACGGATCTAAAATACCAAAGGTGAGTAACAGGACATGCAAGTTCGATGTGTCCCATTCTTTCACGACGCACTTTGGCTCTTGTTACTTCAACTCCACACTTGTCGCAAACAACGCCACGATAACGAATTCTCTTATACTTTCCACAATGGCATTCCCAGTCTTTCTTTGGTCCAAAGATTTTTTCGCAGAAAAGACCATCTTTTTCAGGCTTTTGTGTTCTGTAGTTGATCGTTTCAGGCTTTGTTACTTCGCCATGAGACCATTCTCTGATTTTTTCAGGTGAAGCAAGTCCTATTCTAATTTTTTCAAAGTTATTAAGTTCAAACATAATAATCCCCTTAATTATTTTTCGGTTTTACCGGTTGTTAGTAAGTTAAATTCCAAGCAAACTTGGCATTATTCGTCAAAATCTCCAAAGTCGTCAAACAAGTCAATGTCTTCAAGCCCTGTTGGAACAGCCGTTTCTTCTTCGATTTCTTTTTCAACTTCACTCTTTTCGTCTTCTGTGTCGGAAATCATGTCGTCGATGTCGATTGTTACATTCTTAAGGTCTTTTTCAACATCATTTTCAATGCCAACCTTATCTTGTTCGTCTTGTGAAAGTTCTGGCAATTCGATTTCTTCGTCGTTTTCTGTCAAAATCTTTACATCAAGAGCAAGTGCCTGCAATTCTTTTACCAAAACTTTGAATGATTCTGGAATTCCAGGTTCTGCAATAGGTTCTCCCTTTACGATTGCTTCAAATGTCTTTACTCTTCCGACTACGTCATCAGACTTAACCGTAAGCATTTCTTGAAGCACGTGAGAAGCACCATATGCTTCCAAAGCCCAAACTTCCATTTCACCAAATCTTTGTCCACCAAAGAGTGCCTTACCACCAAGTGGTTGTTGTGTGATAAGTGAGTATGGTCCGATTGAACGAGCATGAATCTTGCTGTCAACCATGTGGTTAAGTTTAAGCATATATTTAAATCCAACCGTTGTCTTGTTTTCAAATGGTTCACCAGTTCTACCATCGTAAAGTTGAACTTTTCCGTTTTCTGGGAAGTTGTTTTCTTTGAGAAGTTGTTGAATCTTCTCTGCGTCAGCACCATCAAATGCTGGTGTTGCAACTTTCCAACCAAGTGAGCCAGCAACGAGTCCAAGGTGAACTTCCAAAATTTGTCCCAAATTCATACGTGATGGAACGCCAAGTGGGTTGAGCACAATGTCAAGTGGACGACCATTTGCCATAAATGGCATATCTGCTTCTGGCAAAATGATTGAGATACAGCCCTTGTTTCCATAACGTCCGGACATCTTATCACCAACAGAGAGTTTTCTCTTTTGAGCAATAGTAACTTTTACAAGTTCGTTTACGCCAGGTTCAAGTTCGTCTTTGTTCTTTCTGCTAAACACTTGAACATCAACAACAACACCACCCTTTCCGTGTTGAACACGAAGTGAAGTGTCTCTAACTTCTCTAGCCTTTTCACCAAAGATAGCACGAAGAAGTCTTTCTTCTGGAGAAAGTTCTGTTTCACTCTTAGGTGTAACCTTTCCAACAAGAATATCTCCTGCTCTAACTTCAGCACCAACTCTAACAATTCCGTTTTCGTCCAAATTCTTAAGAGCATCTTCTCCAAGGTTTGGAATATCTCTTGTGATAACTTCGTCGCCAAGTTTTGTTGTTCTGCACTTAAGTTCTTCAACTTTCAAACAGATTGACGTGTAAACGTCTTCTTTTACAAGTCTTTCATTGATAAGAATAGCGTCTTCGTAGTTGTATCCTTCCCAGTTTAAATAACCAACAAGAACGTTCTTTCCAAGAGCAAGTTCTCCGTCTTTTGTTGAATAACCATCAATAATAAGTTCTCCCTTCTTAACCTTTTCACCCTTTACTACGCAAGGTTTTTGGTCAAAGCAGGTTTCGTCGTTTGTCTTGTCAAATTTTACAAGTGTGTAGATATCTTCGCTTCCGTCAGCAAGTTTTACTCTAACTTCATCAGCACTTACATAAGATACAACACCATCGTTCTTTGCAAGTTGTGTATATCCACAATCGTGTGCAACAATTGCTTCCATTCCCGTTCCTACGATAGGAGCTTCTGCTCTGATAAGTGGAACAGCTTGACGTTGCATGTTTGCGCCCATCAAAGCACGGTTAGCTTCGTTGCTGTTAACAAATGGAATAAGTGATGTAGCAACAGAAATAAATTGTCTTGGAGATGCGTCAACAAGGTCAACTTGTTTTGCTGGCACTTCGATAGCATAATCTTTATGACGGCAAACAACTCTCTTGTTTACAAATCTTCCTTCTTCGTCAAGTGGTTCTGTTGCTTGTGCGATATATGCTGTGTCTTCAATGTCAGCCATAAAGTATTCGCACTTGTCAGAAACAACACCAGTCTCCTTGTTTACACGTCTGTATGGTGTTTCAAGGAATCCATATTCGTCAACCTTTGCGTAGCTTGTAAGTGTGTTTACAAGTCCGATAGCTTGACCTTCTGGTGTTTCGATAGGACAGATACGTCCGTAGTTTGTGTAGTGAATATCACGAACTTCAGCGTCAGCTCTTTCTTTTTTGATACCACCAGGGCCCACAGCAGAAACTCTTCTCTTTTGTGTTATACCTGAAAGTGGGTTAACTTGATCCATAAGTTGTGAAAGTTGAGAAGATGCAATAAAGTCTCTAAGTGCTCTGTTTACAGCTTTTGGATTTACGATTTGTTTTGGTGTTACTTCGGAAAGTTCTTTTC
>CAKJYB010000067.1 GCA_918241715.1 Clostridiales bacterium | reverse complement strand
ATATTCCATGGAATCGCTGTTTATGTAAAATTTTGCTTCGACAATTTTTTGTTGGATATCTTGGTTATTTTCAATGTCATAACCAAACAAATTGTTGTGATTTGGAAGTTTGTAAATTATTGCAGACAATTCGTTTAGCACGCCATCTCTTGCGCTTTCACAAATTTTTTTGTAGTTTGTTATGTAGTTGCGCATCTTCTTTACTTCTGTTGTGTCTTGCGATGTAGGCGTTTCATTATATAATCTAAGCATTTCGTTTTCAATCAGGGCAATCTTTGCTTCTGCTTTATCAACGTAGTTTGTTTTATATTCGTTTAAGATGTCTGCATGAATTTCTAAATCACTCACAGAAGATATGAGACCTTTGAGAGAATAGAACATCTTTTTGTTTTTTACAAGGTCGTTTAGTTTTAAGACAATACTTTTGCCTGACATTGAAATACTGCTGAAAGTTGCTTCTACTGTTTTAAGAGACCTAAATTGTGCTGTTGTAAGCAAAAGTCTGCTTTCAAAAGGTTTAAGGTTTTCATATTTGGCTACAAAATTGTAAAGTCTGGTTGCAAATGTTGAAAACTCTGAAATATCGTTGTCGTCTGTGTATTTGCAGGTGTTGTAAATAGCATACTTTTCAATCTGTGCAAGCAAATCTCCGTCTGAGCCTTTGCAATAACTATCTTTTATAAGTTGAAGTTCTTGAAGTTCTGAGTCAGCTTCCGTTTGTACTTCAAGATAGTTTTTTGCTTCGTCTAAAATCAAGGTCAGTTTTGATTTGCTGTCGTATGATGTGTCTACAACAAAGAAATTGTTGTAAACGCTTTTAGTTGTTTCTCCCTTTGTTGTTGCGCTGTAAACTGGGGTGGTTGGGATTTTGTATACAAGGCCTGTGATAAGCACGATTGCAAGGACAATAGAAAGACCAACCAATGTTATTGGGTTTAACATCAGTCTCTTGAAGTCATACCTTACAATCTGAAATATCTTTTTCAGGCTTTTCTTCAAATTATCTCTCCTTAAAGTATGGGGTAAGTTTTGCAAAAATCCTTTCTGACTTTGTGCTGATATATCCTGCAGAGTAAACGGAAAGTTTGTTTGCAGTTAAAAATCTGACAACATCAGCAGTTGTGTCTTCGTCTGCTTCAAACAAAATTCTTTTGTCAAAGAGTTTTACTTTCAGTTCGAAATTTTTTGCAACCATATTTCCACAAAAGTGTGGATATTTTACTTCAACAAAGGCATAAGTCTTTGTTGTGCTGTATTTTTCGCATTGTTTTCTGTCAAGATACTCTACAACCTTTCTGTTTTTCATAAACATATAATAGTCGCATTGATCTTCAAGGCTGTCATATTCCTTTGCCGTCATGATTATTGTTACGCCGTTTTCTCTGAGCTCTTGGATATATCCCTGAATTCTTTTTACGCTTGCAACAGGCAAACTCTTGAAAGGTTCGTCCAAAATCAATATTTTTTGTTCGTTGATAAAGGCAAGGGCAAGGGCCATGAGCTTTCTTTCATAGTATGAAAGAGTGTAAACCTTTTTACGCATTTTTTCTGTCAAATGGAACTTTTTGAGTGTTGAAACAATCTCTTTTTTGCTGTTATGCCCAGACAGAGAGCAAAGGTAAATCATGTTGTCAATCATGCTTTGGAATTTAAAAAAGACAGGTGGGTCAAGACAGATGCCTACCTGATTTAAAATTTCTGGGTGTTCTTCTATGTTTTTTCCACAAATAGCAATACTTCCATCACTTATTGGAAGCATGTTTACTAGTGCTTTGATAAGGCTTGTTTTTCCAGAGCCGTCACTGCCAATTATGCCAAGAACATCGCCTTGTTTCAATGAAAAAGAAACATCTTGAACCAAAAAACGTTCTTTGATAAGTATTGACAAACCTTTGACTTCTACTGCTTTTTCGTTTTCCATATTGTTATTATAACAAGTTATAATAAAAAAGTAAAGGTTTTATCTCTGTAAAAAAAAGACCAGCTTGAATGCTAGTCCATGTTTACAAAGTTTTCGTAGATGTATTCGTAGATGTTTGGGGCAGACTGACGCCACTTTTTGCAGGCTTCTTCTGCTGATTGTCTTGTTGGAGCTTTTATTTTGATTTCAAAAAGTGGGGTATTTATCAAACTTTCGTAAATTCTCATTGTAACGAGATAAGACCCGTCATCTGCATCTGTGTAGTTTGCATAATATTCTTGGCTCTGTTTGATTGAAAGTCTGTTTGCTTTGCTGAACTCTGAGATTTCACTTTGAAGATCTGCAGGGATTTTTTTGTAAAAGTAAGAAAGGCAATCTCTTCCTTCAAATGTAAGGCTATAGCGCATCTCATCTTCTTTGCATTCTGTTTTGTAAATCAGTTTTGATTCGGAAAGTTGATACAATAAATCAAGGCAATCCATATAATTTACCCAGTCGTTTTTGACCGAACAAATTTCAATGATTGACTTTTCAGTTAAAGGCATTTCCATTTTATCTAAAACAAACAGAATGATAAGTTTGTTTGTGACTGCATCATAATTTGCCATAAACTCTCCGTAAGACTTTTACAGCAAGATGATAACATTTGTTGACAAAAAAAGCAAACATTGGGGAGAAAATCTGTAAAAATAATTTGTTTTTTTCTTTTTATATGTTAAAATTGTTCTACATGGGGGTATCATGGAAGCAACAAACATTTTAGATGTTGAAAAGTTTATTGTTGAGTGTTCTGACATGATGTCAGGAAAGTTTTTTGATTTAAGAAAAAGGCTTGACAAGTTTTTGTCTGTTATGACAGAAAGTGAAGATATCTTAAATCTTTTGGCTGACGCAATAGACAGCATTGATTATGAGACAGAATTTGAAAAGGCTTTTTACATTGACAAAAAGAGTGGGGCAGTAAAGGTTTCGTTGCCGGTTGACAACAAAAAGAAACTTGGACTTTGCGTTTCACTTTTCAATGATTTGACAAACGAAAAGCTCAACACAAATCAATTTTTGGAAACATACTTTCAAGACAAAAAATTGACTCCGGTGCAAAATTTCTTGGAAAAAGTTATAAAAACTTTCAGAGATGGCATTTGCAAAGAGTTTGGAATTGACCCAAATCTTTCTCAAGACGAACTTAACAAACACATTCTTGACAGCAAGCCAGAAAAAGAGCCGGAAGAAGAAAAAGAAGAGTTTCCACAGATTGACATGCTTTTGTCAGAAGTTTCAAGAATCAGCAATCAAATTTTGGCCGTTTTGAAATTTGAAAAGAAAAGAACAGACAATCTTGACGATTTGGAATTTGTTGTAGAGACGATAATTCACTCCTGTCAAGCAAAGGATTTGATGGTTGTAAATGGTCTTGTTGTTGGACTTGAATATGTTTCAAGAAAATTTAAAAACATCAGACATCTTGTTGGTGATTTGACAAGTTTGATTTATGATTATTATGAATTTTTGGGTGGTGGTCCATCTCCATTTGAATTGCCAGCACAGGAAGAAAATCAAGAAGAAATTGAAGAAACAGAAGAATAAAAACTTCTGTTTTTTTTGTTTCCGAATTCAATTTTTTGATAAAAAATGGCGTTTTTTACACAAAAACGCTTTTTTGTTTAAACATATTTTGTTTTTGAGTGCATATTTTAAAATATGAACAAATCAAACTTTTTTGTTTTAAGTTTTAAAACTTTTTTCACAAACTTTATGATTGTGGTTTTGCTCTGTTGTGTATGCGTTGCTTCCGTCTTTGGTGCGCAAGCAATCACTGCTTCAAAACTTGTCAATGGGGCATATTATGCAGGAGATCAAAATTCAAACAAAATTACACTTATGATAAATGTCTATTGGGGGACGGAATATCTTGAAGACATGCTCAACGTTTTGAAAGAAAACGATGTCAAAACAACTTTTTTTGTTGGTGGGACATGGTGTGTAAGAGAGAGTGAAATGCTTAAAAAAATTTTTGAAGATGGGCACGAGATTGCCAATCATGGTTATTCTCACGGCGACCACAAAAGTATGACGCTGGAGAAAAATATTGAAGAGATTTCCACCACTCACAAAATTGTAAAAGACTTGATTGGAGTGGATATGAATTTGTTTGCACCACCAAGTGGGGCTTATTCAAAAAAGACAATTCAAGCAGCAAATGGACTTAGGTATAAGGTGATAATGTGGACAGATGGCAGAGACACAATTGACTGGAGAGATAAGGACGAAGAGTTGATTTACAAAAGGGCAATCAAAAACTGCCATGGTGGAGACTTTGTTTTGATGCACCCAACGCTTGCAACCAAAAATGCTTTGGACAGAATTATCAAAAAATTGAAAAACGATGGCTTTGAATTGTGCACAATAAGCCAAAATTTAATAAATGTGTAAATTTTGCGAAATACGTTTGTTGTTTTTCTTTGTTTGGTGTTATAATCAAGCTAGGAATAAATATTTTATATTTATTTTTTTCAATTTCAACTTTACGGGGGACGTATGGCAATTTACAAATTGAATTCTGAAAAGGCGCAAAACAGGAGTTCTAGGGCAAGAAAAATCACTGGGTTTACCATGATTGGCGTGTCATCTCTTGTTTTTTTGTTTATGACGGGCATTGTGCCAGCACTTCAAAGATTCTTCCTTGGAGTGTTTGGGATATTTGGCTTTGTGCTTTGTATTTTAATGATCATTATTGGACTTGCTGTTTTAAACAAGCGTAGGTATGTTATGCCAAAAAGATACGCCATCTGTCTTGGTCTGGCAGTCTTGTGCTTTTTGGGGTTGATTCAACTTATGGTCCTTGGTGGAAAAAGTGGGCTCAGTTTTGGCGAATATTGGAAACTTAGCTACACTAAAACATGGACGCCTGGTGGATTTTTGCTTGGATTTTTGACAACTTGCACAATGTTTTTGACAAACGCAATCGGTTCTTACCTTATATTTGGGCTTGGACTTGCAATAAACGTTGCACTTTTGGTTGATTGCTTAAACAAACTTAGAGAAGAAAAAGAGCAGAATTCTCCTGTTTCACTTCAAATCAAGGAAACGGAAGAAAAAGAAACAAAGGCCGACTTGCAAAAAGTTTCTCTTGAAAAGAAAGAAGAAACAAACGTTGTGCTGGGTGGAAATTTGAAAGAAGAAGAAAAACAACACACCCCACCGACAGCAAAAGAAATGCTTGGGCTTGACCATAAAAGAAATTATGCATACGAATATCACAACAAAACAGAAAATCCTGGAACAATGGGGCTTGAGAGTATGGCAGCAGCAACAGCAAATGCAGTTGTGTCGCTAAAACCAAATGCTGTTCCAACAAACCCAGAAGACTTGAAAAAATACATTTTGACACCACCTGAAGTTGACATTGACGAATATTTCAAAAATATCAGAACAAGAACGGCTCCACCAAAAGAAGAAGTAAAAGCAAACGTTGAAGCATTGAAAGCACAGCCATCTGTTTCTCAACCAGAGCAAGTGCAAGACAGCGTTGTGGAAGAAACAAAAACTTATGTTGAGCCAGCACCTGTTTATGAAGAAAGAATTGAAGAGACAAACGACACAAACGAAGATGAGTTCGTGCCAGAAGAAAGACCTTTTGAAAGACCACTTGAAGAGATTGACAGCCAAGAATTTGTTGATCAGGCTGATGATATTTTAAGGGGAGTTGTAGAGCAAGAAAAACAGGGCTTTGAAGAATATAACGAAGAGCCTGAAATTGAAGAGACGCCAATTCAATCAAACACAGAAGCAAATTTTGAAAGAAATGTTTTGGACAGACTTCCAGAAAGAAACAACTCTGGGGCATTTGAAAGAAGAAGTCTTGACAGAGACAGAATGATGAGTCAAGAAGACAGAGATGCCTTAAACGAATACAACAGAAACCTTGACACAATCAGTGCAAGAAACGGCTCTATTGCAAGACCAAACGAACCAGTTCCACCTGAAGAAGAAGAGCCATACATTCCTTATGAATACACAAAGCCACCACTTGATTTGATCACCACAAAGAGTGTTGATTTGTCCACACTTAATGATGATGTTGCAGAAAAGAGAGTTGCGCTTGAACAAGCACTTTCAATGTTTGGAGTGCCTGCTGTTGTGCAGGGTGTTGTTGTGGGCCCAGCAATCACAAGATACGAACTTGAAATGCCACAAGGTGTTTCTGTTGGAAAGATTAAACAGCACGTTGACGATATTGCTTATGCACTTGCTGCAGAAGGCTCAATCCGTATTGAAGCGCCAATCCCTGGAAAGAGTGCTGTCGGAATTGAAGTTCCAAACTCCAAAATTGCAACAATCAGTTTGAAAGATCTTTTGGAGTCAAGAGAATTCCAGGAAGCGAAATCTCCACTTACAGTTGCAATAGGAAAGGATATTACAGGAAAAATCATTTGTGGAAATCTTCAAAAATACCCACATCTTTTGGTTGCAGGAACAACCGGTTCAGGAAAATCAGTTTGCTTGAATTCGATTATTTTGAGCATGGTTTACAAGGCCTCACCAGAAGATGTAAAGATTATTTTGGTTGACCCAAAACGTGTTGAATTTTCTTCTTATGAATCGTTGCCACATCTTATCATGCCAAAAGTGTTGTGCGACACGCAAAAGGCAATCAATGCTCTTGCTTGGGCGATTGTCGAAATGGAAAGACGTTTCAAAATGCTTGAACTTGCAAGAGTAAAGAATATTGACGAATTCAACCAAACACCTGACGTTGTAAATAAGAAAATCAGAAAGATGCCATTTGTTGTTATTATTGTTGACGAAATGGCCGACCTTATGATGACCGGAAAGAAAGATGTTGAAGAAAAGATTGTTCGTCTTGCACAAAAATCTCGTGCAGCCGGAATCCACTTGATTTTGGCAACACAACGTCCATCTGCAGACATTGTTACGGGACTTATCAAATCAAACTTTCCATCAAGAATTTCGTTTGCTGTTGCAAGTTCTGTGGACTCTCAAGTTGTGCTTGACAGACCTGGAGCAGAAAAACTTCTTGGCAAGGGCGATATGCTTTACTTCCCAATTGGAGCAAAGGATCCTGTTCGTATTCAAGGTTGCTTTGTAAGTACGCCAGAAATCAACAACATTATTGATTTTGTAAGAGACAACAACGCAGAAATTTTTGACAAAGATATTGAAAACAAAATCTGCAATCCAAATGCAAACATCGGTGGGCAAGGAAACGACAGAAGCGAAGAAATTGACCCACTCTTCAAACAAGCACTCAAGGCATGTATTGAAGCAAATGTTGCTTCGGGAACAATGCTTAGAAGAAAGTTTGCTGTTGGATTTGCAAGGGCTGCAAGACTTCTTGACCAAATGGAAGCTGCAGGGCATATCTCAAGTCAAGATGGAGCAAAACCAAGAACGGTTTATATCACACAAGAAGAGTTTGACCAACTTTATGGTGATGACGAAGAATAGGGTGAGATATGAACGAAAAACTTAAAGGAAAAAAGGTTTCGGCAATTTCTCTTGGGTGCGACAAAAACAGAGTTGACCTTGAGAAAATGCTGTTTGCCTTAAAGGAATATGGATTTGAAATTGTTGACGACATAAACGACGCAAACATTGTTTTGATAAACACCTGTGCGTTTATTTCGCCAGCAAGAAAAGAAGCTGTTGACAACATTTTTGAAATGTGCCTTTTAAAACAGAAAAACAAACTTGAAAAGGTTGTTGTAAGTGGGTGTTTGGCACAGAGATACAAGACCGAACTTTTGAAAGAAATTCCAGAAGTTGATGCCTTTTTGACTGCGCAGGATAACAGCAAAATTTGTGAAATAATTGAAAGACTTTATGGGGTCAAACCACAGAAGAAAAAACTTGATGAAGGAAGAATTTTTACCAATCGTGGAAGTTATGCTTACCTTAAGATTGCAGAAGGTTGCAACAATGTTTGCTCCTATTGCACCATACCAAGAATTAAGGGTAGATACATAAGCTATGAAATGGAAAAAATTGTTTCCGAAGCCAAATATTTGGCAAAACAAGGCATAAAAGAACTTGTTTTGGTTGCACAAGATGTAACAAGATATGGCGAAGATTTGTATAAGAAAAACTGCCTTATCGAACTTTGTAAAAAACTTGCAAAAATTGATGGCATTGAATGGATAAGACTCCATTATGCCTATCCTGAAAAGACGACAAAAGAGCTTTTGGATTATATTTGCAGTGAAAAGAAAATGTGCAAATATTTGGACATTCCACTTCAGCATGTTGACGACAAAATCTTGAAGAGCATGAGAAGAAAACATGACGAAGAAGAGACAAGAAATCTTGTGAAGATGATGAAAGAAAAATATCCACAAATCAAAATTAGGACAACCTTTATTGTTGGTTATCCGGCAGAAAGTTGTGGACAATTTAGAAAACTTTGCAGATTTATCAAAGAGAGCAAGTTTAGTTATGCAGGATTCTTCCCATTCTATAGAGAAGAAAACACGGTAAGTTATTATCTAAAGGGACAACTTCCATCATTTATCAAAAAATGGCGTCTAAAAAAGATTGAAAAATTGCAAAGCAGAGTGTCAACAGAAAACGCAAAAGAGCTTGTTGGAAAGAAAGTTAGGGTGCTTGTTGACTATTTTGATGAGCAAAGTGGAAATTATTTTGGACATACAGAATTTTTATCTCCATTAGTTGACTTTGGAGTGGAAATTATTGATAATATAAATGTAGAGTCTGGAAAGTTTGTGGATGTGATTATCACTCACTTTGACGGACAAAATTTTAAAGGAGAGTATTATGAATTTACCAAATAAAATCACAACAGTTAGACTTCTTCTCATTCCACTTTTTGTATTTTTCTATATGGCAGATTTTATACCAGGTGGATGGGGAAAACTTGTTGCAGCAGTTATTTTTGCAGCAGCATGCTTTACTGATTTCCTTGACGGAAAAATCGCAAGAAAAAGGGGACTTGTAACAAACCTTGGAAAGTTTTTGGATCCAATAGCTGACAAATGTCTTGTTATGGCAGGGTTGCTTTTGGTTGTTGCATACCCAATCTCAGCAAATGGTGGTGCACGTGCCGACTTGCCAGCAATCATTCCTGCATACGTAGGAGCAGTTGCAGCCATAATCATTTTGGCAAGAGAACTTATTATCAGTGCATTCAGACAAGTTGCAGCAACAAGAAACATTGTTTTGGCTGCTGACATGTATGGAAAAGTTAAAGCTGTTTTCCAATTTATCACACTTATTTACTATTTTGTTTACGCATTCCTTATTCAAGGATACTTCTATGCAATTGAAGGCACAGCAAACACAGTGCTTGGCATCATAGGTTATGTGTTCTTGGCAGTAACAGTTATTATGACAATTGTTTCTGGTTGGAAGTATATTTCAAACAACATTCAAGTTTTGAAAGAAGAAAAGAAATAAAGGAGTTTTTATGGCTGACAGAAAAGACGCAAGAGAAGAAGCTCTTGAGCAGGCTCTTTTGAAGATTGAAAAAGATTTTGGAAAGGGTGCAATCATGAAATTGGGCGACAACGCCTATCAAAAAGTTGAAGTTATCCCAACAGGCTGTTTGACGCTTGACATGGCACTTGGAATTGGTGGAATTCCACGTGGCAGAATTGTAGAAATTTATGGACCAGAATCTTCTGGTAAAACAACGGTTTCTCTTCACATTGTTGCAGAAGCACAAAAACTTGGTGGCAGAGCTGCATTTATTGATGCAGAACACGCACTTGACCCAATTTATGCAGAACATCTTGGGGTTGACACAAAAAATTTGTATGTTTCTCAACCAGACAATGGAGAACAAGCATTAAACATCTGCGAAACACTTATTCGTTCTGGTGCTTTTGATGTTGTTGTTATTGACTCTGTTGCAGCACTTACTCCAAAGGCAGAAATCGATGGAGAAATGGGGGACAACCATGTTGGTCTTCAAGCAAGAATGATGAGTCAGGCACTTAGAAAAATGACTTCTGTTTCAAGCAAGAGCAACACAGCAATTATCTTTATCAACCAACTCCGTGAAAAGATTGGAGTTATGTTTGGAAACCCAGAGACAACAACTGGTGGAAAAGCTCTTAAGTTTTATGCAAGCATAAGACTTGATGTAAGAAAGACAGACAGCATCAAAGATGGCGCAAATGTTGTTGGAAACAGAACAAAAGTAAAAGTTGTAAAAAACAAACTTGCTCCACCATTTAAAGTTGCAGAGTTTGACATCATGTATGGCACAGGAATCTCTCAATCAGGTTGCATTTTGGATATGGCAATCGAACTTGGAATCATCAAAAAGTCTGGGGCATGGTTCTCTTACAATGACGAAAAGATTGGCCAAGGAAAAGAAAACACAAAGCTCTATCTTGAGAAAAATCCAGAAGTTATGGCAGAGATTGAAAAACTTGTTAGAGAACAAGTTTCAAATGCAGAACTTAAGACTGAAATGGACTAATAGGACAATAAAAAAAGACTTGATTTTCAAGTCTTTTTTTTGTTTTATTCTTGGTTTTCTTTTTCTTCTTTCTTTGCTTTTGGAGCTTTTTCTTCATTGTGATCTTTCTTGCAGTAAAGCATATCCATCACTCTTGCAAGTCCATACAATACAAGGCAACAGAACCAAGCTTCAAGGAAACATTGAAGGAATAATGAAAATCCACCACCTTGAGCACCCCAAACTACACCCAAAATGAAATAAATTGCAAAAAGTGCAAGAGCTGAAATTTCAAAAATCCAATAGATCACTTTGCCTGCTGTGTTTTTTGTGTGTGGGACAAAAATGTTGTTGTTTTCCATAACTTACCCCCTTTATGTAAGTAATATAGCATAAAATGTCGTTTTTTTGCAACTATATATACCATTTTTTGTTTTTCGTTTTGGAATTTTTGTCTTGAAGCATAGAAAATTTTTGTTCGGTTTCTATATTTGAATATTCGTTGCCCAAAAATTTTGCCACAATTTTGATTTCTGCTTCTTTTTCTGCAAACGGAAGTCTAAGGACGACAGGGGCGTTTTTGTCAGAGATTGTTTGATAAGGAATGTTGTTTTTGTAAATTTGATAAACTATATGTTTTTCTGGTGATATGGAAAGGACGATTTGTCCATTTTCGGCCTTACATTCTGCCAAGATTTTTGGCTTTTCCAAAAACTTTTGAGATGTTTCTGTTGGCATATTGAAGCGTGAAAAAAGGGCTTCTTCGGTGTATCTGTTTGGAGTGAAAGAACTTGCAAGCAAGATGCGGTGATCTTCTTCCTTTTCAAGAGAGTCGATTTTGATTTTTACAACAGATGACGGAACGATAAATTCTGTCTTTTCGTAGTTTTGAGAAGTTATGTATTTTTTTACAACATTTGTTGGCTGATTTCCACCAGCAATTTTTTCTCGTCTGTTGTCAGGCGTGCCAAACCAGACGCCAATCGTTTCTTGTGGGGTGTAGGCAATATTGTAGGCATCGGTATTGCCTTTTTCATTTCCTGCTGTTCCTGTTTTTGACGCAATTTGTGTGTTTGAAACATCAGAAAGTTTTTTTGCTGTGCCACTTTTTGAACTCTCTTGCAAAATGCTTGTCATAAGATAGCAACTATCTTGTCTGAAAACCATCTTTTCCTGTGGTCTGTGCATATAGACAAGTTTGTCATTTTTGTCTGTTATAAATTGCACAAAACCGGCTTTTTTGTAGATTCCACCATTTGCAAAAGTGGTGTAAGCATTTGTCAAATTGGCAAGCGAAACGCCGTTTGTCATGCCACCTAATGCAAGTGCATAGCTGTCATCTTTTTCGTCAAACTCTATGTCCATTTTTTCTGCATAGCTTTTTGCTGTGTCTATGCCAATGTAGCTCAATGTCTTTATTGCAGGAATGTTTACAGAATTTTTGACTGCATCAGCGACGGAGATGTAGCCAGAAAATTTTTTGTTGACGTTTTCCGGTTCGTAAGAGCCGATTTTTAGTTTTTCGTCAAGAATCTGCGTTGATGGGCTAATCACATTTTCGTTGAGTGCAGGGCAGTAAACCAGAATTGGTTTAAGTGCAGACGCCGGCTGTCTTTTGACGTCAAAAAGTTTGAAATTGCTGTTTGCGTAGTATGCCAAAATTCCACATGAAGCGTTGTCAATCACAATTCCCATGTTGTCGACATTTTCCATTTTTTCGTCGGACAGGGCGTTTTCAAGAGTTTTTTGTTTTTCTTCGTCAAAATAAGTGTGTATTTTATAGCCAGAAAGGGCAATTTGTTTTGCCGGTATTCCAAGAATTTTTGTCGCTTCGTCAATGCTTGCTTGAGAGTAAGAGTTGATTTTTGACCTGCCGATGTTTTTTGAAATTGCAAGGTCAATTGTCGTGCCTTGAGCTGTTATTTTTTCGCTTGTAGAGATATATCCGTCCTTTTCCATTTCTCTTAAAACAAGATTTCTTCTTTGCAGGCACAAGTCGTAGTTTGTGATAGGAGAGTATCTGTTTGGAGATTTAATCATGCCTGCAAGGGTGCAACTTTCTTGCAAGTTTAAATCTTTTGCACTTTTTGAAAAATAGTATTGACTTGCTTGCTCAAGGCCGTAGCAGTTGTTTCCAAAAAAGATTATGTTTAAATAACTTTCAAGTATTTTATCCTTGTCAAAAGTCTTTTCAAGTTTTTGTGCAAGGGCAATTTCTTTTAATTTTCTGTCAATGGTTTTTTCGCTGGTCAAATGGGTGTTTTTAATCAGCTGTTGGGTGATGGTCGAAGCTCCCTCCTTGAAACTTCTGCTCTTCATGTTGTTTAAGGTGGCTTTGATTATTCTCTTTTTGTTTATTCCTTTGTGCTTATAAAACTCCTTGTCTTCGATTGAAATAAATGCCTTTTTTGTGTAGTCTGGGATTTCTTCAATTTTGATGTTTGAGCCATTAAATTGGTTTTGGTCTTCAATCTTTGTGTTGTCCTTTGAATAGACTTCAATTGAAAGAGTTGGGTCGCTGAGAGCAGAAACATTTATTGGCAAATTTTTGTATTTTATGTATTTTACAGCGACAATGCTTGCGCATAGTGTAAAGCCAAAGAATATGGCAACAAGCGACAAAATAACACCATTTTTGACAAATTTTTTCATTTTTTTATTATGTGTCAAACTTGCTTAAAAATACATTTGCAAATGGACAAAAATTCTTGTATAATACTAATATGAAATATTATATAGTTACATACGGATGCCAGATGAATGTTCACGAATCAGAAAAGCTGGCTGCTATTTGCGAAAAAATGGGTTATGAGTGTGCCGAAAACAAAGAGGAAGCAGACCTTATTATTTTCAATACCTGTGCGATAAGAGAAGGCGCAGAAGACAGAGTTTTTGGAAATGTTGGCGCACTTAAAAGAATGAAAAAAGAAAAGCCAAACTTGATTATTGCAGTTTGTGGTTGTATGACACAAAAACAGACCACGGCAGAACTTATGCTCAGAAGATTTCCTTTTGTTGACATTGTTATTGGCACATTCAATTTGCCAAATTTTGCTGCATATGTTGAAGCCGTAAAAGCTGGACGCAGACAACTTGAACTTTATGAAGAAGGCGACATTGACGAAACAATACCATACAAAAGGACAAGTGGCGAAAATGCCTGGGTAAACATTATGCAGGGGTGCAACAACTTCTGCACTTATTGCATTGTGCCTTATGTGCGTGGAAGAGAAAAGAGCAGAAAAGAAGAAAACATTTTGAAAGAGATAAGAGAGATTGTTGCAGAGAAAAAATACAAACAAATCACTCTTCTTGGGCAAAACGTAAACTCCTATGGCAAAGACCTAAACCCACAAGTTTCTTTTGCAAAACTTTTGAAAGATATATGTGCAATAGAAGGGGATTTTAAACTTTGGTTTATGACTTCCCACCCAAAAGATTTGACCGACGAAGTGATTGATGTTATTGCAAAAGAAGACAAAATCTTGAAAGATATTCATTTGCCGGCACAGAGTGGAAACAACAGAATTCTCAAGGCCATGAACAGAGTTTATACCAGAGAAAAATATCTTTCCATAATCGAAAAAATCAGAGAAAAAATCCCAAATTGCAGAATAACCAGCGACTTTATTGTTGGCTTTCCAACAGAGACGGAAGAAGAGTTTGAAGACACAATGTCGCTTGTTGAACAGGTGAAATACGACAGCATTTTTGCGTTTATGTATTCTCCACGTGAAGGAACGGTTGCAAGCAAAATGGCAGACCAAATTCCACTTGAAACAAAAAAGAAAAGGGTCAACGCATTGCTTGCTCTTGAAAAGAAAATTCAAAAACAGGAAGGTAAAAGATAATGGCAACAGCCGAAGTGAAAAAACCATCACTTATGATGCAACATTATTTGCAAATGAAAGAGCAATACAAAGATTGCGTTTTGTTTTATCGTCTTGGTGATTTTTACGAACTTTTCTATGACGACGCAGTTGAGATTTCAAGAGTTTTGGATCTCACGCTGACAGGCAAAAATTGTGGACTTGATGAAAGAGCCCCAATGTGTGGAGTGCCTTATCATGCTGCAGAAGGCTATATTGCAAAACTTGTTTCTTTGGGATACAAGGTTGCTGTTTGCGAACAACTTACAGAGCCAACAAAGGGCGTAAAAATCGTTGAACGTGATGTTGTCAGAGTTATCACACCGGGAACAGTGGTTGACGACTCTATGCTTGAAGAAAGAAAAAACAACTATATTATGTCAATGTTTATGGACATCGACAAACTTTCTGTTGTTTATTGTGATATCACAACAGGACAACTTGACTTGTGCCACTTTGATGGTGGACTTGAATCAAACTTTTCTGATCTTTTAAGCAGAATTTGCCCATCAGAAGTGATTGGAAACTCTAGAGCAAAAGAGTTTTACAACAATCTTCCAATTTTAAAGTTTGGGGTTTATCCACGCTTTGAAGAATATTTTGAATATGCTTTTGAAAGTGCAAAGGCGACTGACAATGTCAAAAAACAATTTGGTGAAAATGCTTTGAATGTTTTTGAACTTAAGTCAAATAAACAAGATATTCCTGCAATAGGGGCTCTTTTGGAATATTTGCAAGAGACACAGAAACGTTCACTTAAAAACATTATCAAAATCACAAAAGTAAAAAACAGCCAGTTTATGACTATTGATATGAACACAAGACGCAATTTGGAACTTGTGGAATCTATCAGAGAAAGAAAGAGATATGGCTCTCTTTTGTGGCTTATGGATCAAACGAAAACAAGTATGGGCGCAAGAAGATTTAGGGCCATGTTTGATCAACCACTTCAAGATCAAAAAGAAATCAATGCAAGGCTTGACAGCGTTGAAGAACTTTCAAAAAACCTTATTTTGCGTGATAAACTCAATGAATGTCTTTCAAGAGTGAGAGACGTTGAAAGAATCTGTGGAAAGATTGCGTATGGAAACATCTTGCCAAAGGACATGATTCAACTTAGAGATTCTTTAAACGAAGTGCCAGAAATCAAAAGGTTGCTCTCTTCAACAAAGACGGAAAAAACAAGACAGATTTCTGAAAATTTAGTGGACTTTGGAGAAATCACAAAGTTGCTTAAAAATGCCATAACAGAAAACCCACCAGCACTTATGAAAGATGGTGGCTACATAAAAAATGGATTCAATCAGGAGCTTGACGACCTTAGAAACGCCAAAGAAATGGGCAGAAGAGAATGTGAAAAACTTGAAGAACTTGAAAGAGAGCAAACGGGAATCAAAAACCTTAAAATCAAGTCAAACAGCGTGTTTGGTTTTTACATTGAAGTAAGCAAGGGACAAACGGATCTTGTTCCACTTCGTTATATCAGAAAACAGACAATTGCAAATTCTGAGAGATACACGACAGAAGATTTGCAGAAGATTGAAAACAAGATTTTCAATTCGGAAGGCGACGCAATAAGACTTGAAGAAAAACTCTATAAAATGCTTATTGAATATCTTTCAAATTATCTTTCAGCGTTCAGTGATACGGCCAAAAATTTGGCAGAAATTGATGCTTTGTTGTCGCTTGCTTCAGTTGCCGTAAAATATGGTTTCTGCAAGCCACAAATTGGAAAAAACATCAAAAAAATTGAAATCGAAGCAGGTTTTCACCCTGTTGTTCAACATTTTATGAAGGAAGGAAACTTCATAACAAACGACACACTTCTTGACGAAGAAGAAAATCAAATGATGATTATCACAGGGCCAAACATGGCCGGAAAGAGTACGTATATGAGACAGGTTGCTCTGATTACGTTCCTTGCACACATTGGAAGTTTTGTTCCTGCAAAATCTGCTCAAATCTCTATAACAGACAGAATTTTCACCCGTGTTGGCGCAAGCGACGATTTGGCATTTGGTCAAAGTACCTTTATGGTTGAGATGAGTGAAGTGGCAAACATCTTAGCAAACGCAACAAACAAGAGTCTTGTCATTTTGGACGAAATAGGTCGTGGAACTTCAACTTTTGATGGGCTTTCAATTGCGTGGGCTGTTGTAGAATATATTGCAAAAAATCTAAACTGCAAGACGCTTTTTGCAACGCATTATCACGAACTTTCCGAACTTGAAGGTGTGATTGGTGGTGTAAAGAATTATAAGATAACGGTCAAAGAAATAAACGACAACGTTGTCTTTCTTAGAAAAATTGTAAGGGGACACGCAAGCAGAAGTTTTGGTATTGAAGTTGCCCAACTTGCAGGTGTTCCTGAAAAAGTTATTGACAGAGCAAAGGAAATCAGTCTTAATCTTGAAAAGGTAAACCACAAACTTGATGTCAACATGTTTGGAGAAAACGAAGAACGTGCAAGACAAGAGAAAAACAACAAGATTGGCCAACAAGTTTTGTCAATTCTTAGAGATTTAGATATAAACAGAATGTCGCCAATGGAGACGTTTGAAGTTTTGAATGATCTTATTTCAAGGGCAAAAGACGAAAAATAACAGGGGGTAAAAATGGCAATAAACGTCCTTTCACCAAGGATTTACAACAGAATTGCTGCTGGAGAAGTTGTTGAAAAACCAGCATCAATTGTAAAGGAACTTGTCGAAAACAGCCTTGATGCAAAAGCAAGCAAGGTTAGAATAGAAATTGAAGAAGGTGGGATCAAAAAGATTTCCGTTTCGGACAATGGCTGTGGAATTTCCAAAGAAGATTTGCCACTTGCTTTTTTGCCACACGCAACAAGCAAGATTTCTTCCATTGACGATTTGGACGGAATTGCCACACTTGGTTTCCGTGGAGAAGCACTTGCAAGCATAGCGTCTGTCTGCATGACAACCTTGACAACAAAAACAAAGGGTGCTGAAACGGGGTATAAGATTGAAGCAAATGGTGGCGAAATTTCTGGAATAACAGAAGTCGCAAGACTTGAAGGAACAACACTTACAACACAGAATTTGTTTTACAACACTCCCGCAAGAGCAAAATTTTTGAGAAAGCCAAAGTCAGAAGAAGCAGATGTAACACACCTTGTTGAAAAATTTATGTTTGCTCACCCAGAAGTTGATTTTGAATATTATGTTGACGGCAAGCAGATTTACAATCACGCATCTGGAAAACTTGACGAAGTTGTTTATCTTGTGTATGGCAGAGAAATTTATGACAAACTTTTGCCACTTGACTATGAAGAAGATGGAGTAAAAGTTGGGGGCTATATTGTTTCTCCAAAACTCACAAGACCAAACAGAACATATCAAACTCTTTTTGTAAATGACAGATATGTTGAAAACTATCTTATCTCTGCCTGCGTTCAGGGTGCATACGAACCTGTGCTTATGAAAGGCAGATTTCCAATTTACATAATCAAACTTGGCATACCTTTTGACAGGGTTGATGTCAATGTTCATCCAAACAAAAAAGAAGTAAAATTTGACAATTCTTCGAGGATTTTTGGCATTGTAAGACGTGCTGTTGAAAAGGCACTCTCTGGCACAAATTTGATTGCGGAATTCGATTTTTCACCAGAAGAAGAAAAAGAATGGTCAAAATTTGACATAAAAAATGACAAAGATCCACAACGCACTTCTTTTGATTCTTATCAAAAAACTGGTGCAGATCTTATGTCTTCAAACGAAGGACACAGCTTTAAGACAAGCGTAGACGACGAAGCGTTAGACAAGAAATTTGTTTCTCCACAAGAGTATAAAAACAAGGGCATTGAAATAATAAATATGCCGGAGTTTTCTTCTGTCAAAAATGACCAGCGTGGAAGAAATGTTCCTGGTGGAAAAATTTTCTTTGACCAAAGTGGAGAAAGTTTGTTGCACGAAGTTGAACTTAGTGTAAAAAATGACATGGCAAATGAAAGAGTAAATTTGCCAGAACAAAGTTTTAAAGAAGAAAAGTTTTTGACTTCAAAGGCAGAAGAAATCAAAATTGTGGGCGTTGTGTTTAAGACATACATCATAACAGAATTTGAAGACAGCCTTTATGTGATTGACCAGCATGCGATGCATGAAAGACAAAACTATGAAAAATACAAAAAACAGATTGAAACAAACAATATCGCAAAGCAAGATTTGCTTGTGCCTTATGAAGTAAAACTGATTGCAAAAGACAGAGATCTTTTTGCTTCAAAAGTTGAAAATCTCAATGAGATTGGTTTTGAAGTGAGAAAGAAAGGAAACAATTTTGAAATCACTTCTGTTCCATTTGTTTTGTCTGCAATAAACCTTGAAAAGTTTGTTGAAGAGATTTTGTCGTCAGACGAATTTAGCAAACAAACAGCATCTTCTTTGATAAACGAAAAACTATGTCAAACGGCCTGCAAACATTCAATTCGTGCAGGAGACAGCATTTCTAATGACGAAATATTGTATTTGATTGAAAAAATGAAAACAGAAATTGTATTGTGTCCACATGGCAGACCAATCATTGCAAAAATAACCAGAAAAGACCTTGAAAAGATGTTTAAAAGGACTTTGTAATGGAAAAAGTGATTTTTATACTTGGACCAACAGCAGTAGGAAAAACTTACTTCTCTGTCAGACTTGCAAAAGAGATTGACGGAGAAATTATTTCTGCCGACTCAGTCCAAATCTACAAAAATCTTGACATAGGTTCGGCAAAAGTAAGAAAGGAAGAAATGCAAGGGATAAAACATTATGCCATTGACATTTTAGAGCCAGAACAAGACTTTTCGGTGTATGATTTTGTTGAATACACAAAGGAAAAAATTGACGAAATAATCTCAAAAGGCAAGGTGCCAATTGTTGTCGGTGGAACGGGTCTTTATGTCAAAGCGTTGACTCTTGGCTACAACTTTGGAGATGCTCCATACGACGAAAAATTGCGTTCGGAATTAGAAAATTTGCAAAAAGAGAAAGGAAACGGCTATATTTTTGAACTTTTGAAAGCAAAATCTCCGGACGTTGCAGAGAACATTGACAGACATAATCCAGTTAGAGTTTTGCGTGCCTACGAAATTGCACTTGCTGGTGGAAAGAAGACGGAAAGCAAATCCGATTTTGACAGCCTTGTTATTGCACTTTCAAGAGAAAGAGAAAAACTCTATGCCGACATAAACAAGAGAGTTGACATCATGCTTGAAAATGGACTTGTTGAAGAAGTTAAAGGGTTGATGCAAAGGGGGCTTACACTTGAAAATCAATGCATGAAAGCCATTGACTATAAAGAAGTCTACGCATATCTTTTGGGAGAGTATGACTACGACAGAATGGTTGCGCTTTTGAAACAACACAGCAGAAATTATGCAAAGCGCCAAATGACATTTTTGCGTGGAATGAAAAACGTAAACTTTGTTGACACTGAAGACAGAGAAAAGGCATTTAAAGAAATTTTAAGCCTTGTAAAAAAGTGGAGAAAATAGCGCAAGATTATTTTTTAAATAACGACACCAAAAATAAGAACAGAAACCTGTTCTTTTTTTGTTTTTCTTTTAATAAAATAATTTATGACAAAAAGTTATAAATCACAAAAAATTGCTTCCGAAATCAAATTTTCTGCAGAAAATGCACTAAAAAACAACAAATTTAAGTTTGTTTTTACATCAATTTTGATTGTTGTTTCAATTGTTGTTGGTGTTATTGTTGCAATAAAAACAAATGCTGGTGGCACTTTTAAAATGTTGCAAGATATAAATTATAAAGGTTTTAAAGATGGAGTGGTTGCATCTTCTTCTGCTTTTTTCTCAAGAAGTTTTTCTTTGCTGTTTAATGTCTTGCTTTTGTTTTTGCTTTCTCTGTCAACTTGGCTTTTTCCTGTCGCCGAAGTTTTGTTTTGCTATCGTGGGTATTTGTTTGGATTAAATTTTGCACTTATTTTTATTTTTTATGGATTTGGCTCAATGATAAGTGCAATCATTATTGTTCTTCCTTGTCAACTTTTGATTTTTGTGGTTTTGCAATTTTTGTATTTTTCTCTTTTGCGTGCAAGCAAAAATTATAAGTCTTATGGCTCTTGTGGGGTGAGCAGGGCAAACATCATTTTGATTGGTGCACTTGCTTTGCTTCTTCTAAATCTTGTGGAGACAATTTTGCTTTTTCTTCTCAATGGAAAAGTTATTATGATTTTGTAAGTTTGCATAAAAAACTTCTTTTGAAAGAACATAAACAAAAAGGAGTTTTTATGAAAAAGTTTTTTTCTTCCGTTTTGATTGTTGTTTTGGCATTTTCTTTTTTGATTGTTGGAACATCACTTCAAACGGCAAAGGCCTTAGCAAAGACGGCTGAGCTTGATCTTTCAAGCAAAAGTGTTTTTTTGATGGAGAGTGATAGTGGTCAGACGCTTTTTGAAAAAAATTCTTCAGAACGTTTGCCTGTTGCAAGCATGGTAAAAATGATGACAATTTTGATTGCTCTAGAAGAATATGATGCCGGAAATGTCAATCTTGACACAATGATAACCACAACCGAAAACGCTTCAAGCATGGGTGGCTCTCAAGTCTTTATTGACC
>CAKJYB010000066.1 GCA_918241715.1 Clostridiales bacterium | reverse complement strand
TTTGTATGTTGGACTTGTTGGGCTTTCAAGAATGTATCTTGGCGCACATTATTTGACAGACGTTTTGGCAGGAGCAGCAATTTCTGCAGCCATTTGCACTGCAGTCATTTTGACACTTAGAAGTTTAAACAAAAAACTTAGGGGAGAAAACTATGAAACTGAAGATGGAGATTAACAGCCTTACACAAACAAAAGAGTTGGCACAGGCTTTTGCAAAAGTTTTGAAACCACCAATGGTTGTGCTTTTAAATGGCGACCTTGGAAGTGGAAAAACCACTTTTGTAAAAGAAGTTGTAAGTGCTCTTGGTTGTGAAGATTTGGTGACAAGTCCAACATTTACACTTTTAAACACTTACAATGCAAAATTTCCAATTTATCATTTTGATATGTATAGATTGTCTTCTGCTGAAGAAGCTATGAATGTTGGATTTGAAGAGTATTTTGACAAAGACCACCTTGACGGAGTGTGTTTTGTTGAATGGTCAGAAAATGTTGAAGGGCTCATTCAAAATGTTGACTACGAAATCGACATTGAAAAGGTTGGAGAGAAAAAAAGAATCTTTGTTGTAAAGGAGTTTGAAAATGCTGGCAATTAACACTGCGTTTATGACGGCAAATTTGGCACTTAAAACGCCAAAAGGAGAAGTTTACTTAAAAGATATCGACGCAAAGAGCAAACACTCAGAAAACGTGCTTAAAACCATTGATGAACTTTGCACACAAGCAAAGACAAACATCATGGAAGTTGGCACAATTGCTGTGGTTGTTGGTCCGGGCTCTTTTACTGGGCTTAGAATTGGCACGGCAATTGCAAAGGCCCTTGGTTGCGTAAACGAAAACTTAAAGTTTGTTGCTGTGTCATCTTTGGAACTTATGGCATATATTGTTGCGAAAAACAAACTTGCAAAAGGTGATTTTGTTTGTGCAATAAATGCTCTTTCTGGGCTTTATTTTGTCTGTCGTTTTGACAAAGATGGAAAGAGACTTTCTGACGAAAAAATGGTTGACACAGAAGTTTTCAACAAAATCTCTGAAGACAGATTTGTTTTGGTGGGGGACCTTAAGGGAGAAAACTTGAAAGAAATTGAAATAACTTGTGCTGATTTGTTGGAGTTTTCTTTGGACAAAGAAAGGCAAAAAGAATTTGTTTCAGAACAGAATTTGGAGCCGGTTTACCTTAGGTTGTCTCAAGCAGAAGACAATTTGAAGAAAAATAACAAAAAAGTTTAATAAAAACGTTTGACATTCAATACAAATGTATGTATTATACAATAAGTAAAATTTTAAGGGGGTTTTATGAAAAAACCTGTTTATATCAGATGCCCAAGATGCGAACTTAACTACATTGAAAAGAAAGACAAACTTTGCAGTGTTTGCAAAGCAGAGATTTCATTAAACAAAGATGCTTTTGTAAATGATTTGGATTTGGAACTTTGCCCAATTTGCAAAACAAACTATATTCAACCAGATGAAATTATGTGTGCAACTTGTTTGAAAGAACATCAATCAGAAGATGGTGAAATTGACACAAACGAATGGGAAGAATACGTAAATCGTGATGAAGAAGAAATCATATATGATGACGAAGAAACGGGAGACATGGCTTCTGTTACTGACCTTTCTGATGACACTCTTGACAACGATTTGGATTCTGGCATCGGATTTGACGATAGTCTTGATGACGAAGCTCTTGAAGGCTTTGATGACGACCTTGATGATGAGCTTGACGAAGAAGACGAAGAAGACGAAGAAGAAAAAGAAGAAGACGAAGATGACTTTTAAAGAGTCATCTTTTTTTGTTTAGGAGAAAAGAAAAAGACGGCTTAGCCGTCTTTCTTATTTGTTGTTTTTAGAGTCTTTTTCTTTTGAAGCCTTTTCCATTTGCTTGTTTTTGACTTTTGATTGTCTTGAAAGCTCTCTCTTTTCAACTTCGTCCTTTGTGAAAATCTTTCTTTCAAGTGTCAAGAGATATTCAGGGGACTTGATTGTTGCGATTTGTTCGTTGAGTGAGCTGATTTTTTCTGCAAGCACTGTGCGCTTTCTTGCAAAGTCTTTAAACTCTTTGTCTGTTGCTTTTGAAACTTTGCCTTGATCTTTTTCTCTAAGTTCTACAACTTTTTGTTTGTGTTCTTTTTCAAGGCTGTCAAGTTCTGCTTGAAGTTTATCAACGCTTGATTGAATGTTCTCTGCTTCTTTCTTTTGTTGTGCTTCTGCTCTCTTTCTGATTGCGTTGAGTTCCAAACTTGTCTTTCTGTCGTAAGATTCTTTTCTCTTTACTTCAATCTTCTTTACCTTGATGTGCTTCATAACTGAGAACACAACTGCCAAGATAATTGCTGCTCCTGTGATAATTCCGGAGATAATCAAAGACCAGTCAAGAGTTGAATTTGAACTTGTGTTTTTGTCAGTTTCGTCATCTGTTGATGGTGTTTCTTCTTCACCTGAAGACTCTGATGCTTTTGCAACAAAAATTCTGTCTGTGTTGAGATCATAGTTTTTGTCTTTACATGTTTCGTTTGCTGCGTTGTAATCGTCTGCTGATTCACTCTTTTCAAGGGCGATATCATAGATTACTGCCGAACCCCTTGTTTCGTTTGTGTCGCTTACGAATACAAGATACAAATTTGCTTTTGTTGTTTCTGTTGTGTGAAGATAAATTGTGTATGTTTCGTAATCATCATCACAACGAATGTTTTTCATGTAGTCAAAACCTGTAAGTCCAACATTTACACCATAGTTATAGTCTTTGTCGGAGTCAAGTTCGTCTGCTGGGGTTGAGAAGTGAGTCTTAACTTTAAATGAAAGTTTGTGATATCCCTCTGTCAATTCTAATTCGTATTTTGAAGTGATTGAATAGGAGCCAACAACTTGGTTGTTGAAGAAGAATACGTTTTTGTCAGCTTCTGCAATTTCAAATGTTGATGTCAAGTCTTCTGCTTTTACAATTTCACCATGGTTTGAACTGCCTGTTGATGTGCCTGTGTATGCACTTTCAGAGCCATCGGACAAATCTGTTGATGGGAGATTGAGATAGAAGTTTGACAAATCTACAAGGCCATAAACATCTTCGTTTCCTGCAGCGTTTTCTGCTTTTGCATTAAACACTTCTTCTGATACACTTGTGTAAGCAAAGTTGTCAAAGTATGCAAAACCTTGAACTTTGTTTGTTTTTGTTCCAAATTCGATTTGAACATAAACGTCGTTTGCGCTTGTAAATGCTTTCAAATAAATTTCATAAGTTTTCCAAACGCCACCCGTTGTAAGATTTTTTGCTTCGTAAAGCAAGATTCCGTTTGAATCATAAATCTTTGCGTTTACTGGGGCGCCGGCCTTGAAGTTAAATGAAATTTTTTGGATTGTGTCTGCAGACAATGAAACGGCTGAACTTTTCAATGTTTGCCATGCGTTTTCAATGTTTGCAAGCATATAAACGTTGTCAGAATCTGTTGTGCTGTTGTAAGAATTTTTTGGTGAAGCTGACGAGTATGCCCAATAGTATGGGTTTTCTGTTGGGTCTACTTCAGCGTTGTATTCGTTGTATTTTGCAAAATATTTGCTGTATTCTTCTTGTCTTGTGTTGATTACGCCAGCAAAAGTGAAGTCATCACTGCTTTCGTTATCCCAGTTTAATGCTTTGAGTGGGTATGTTGTGTCTTTGTCTGCTGAAACGTCATCAAAGAATCCGTTTGTGATTGTTGCACCAGAGCTTGTTGAGCCAAGTGTGATTTTGTTTGAAGCAGATTCGAAATCTCCATAAGAAGCTCTTTCGATTGATATGTTGTCAAACACGATGCAACCTTTTGCGTTTTCTGTTTCTGTTCCAAGTTCTAAAGCAAGGGTTACAGAAGAATTGTAGCGAGAGTTGCCTTTGATGTAGAATTCAACAGAATTATAATTGTTGATAAATTTGTTGCTTCCATTTGAAGAAAGAGCAGAACTCTGTTGTTTTGTTGCCAAGGTGTAGTCTTCTTCAGCAAGGTTGTAATAATTTCTTACTACGTCGTTTTCTTCCACTGAAAGATAGGCATTTCCACTGGAAATTTCTGACACTTTGTAATAAGCCTTTACTTTGTAAACTGCGTTTGCTTCAACATCAATTGGTTTTGAAGAAACTTTTACGCTGTTGTTGTTTGCCCAAAGGCCAAGAACATATTGATTTTTTGTTATTGAAAGTTCGCCATTTGTGTCAACTTTGCATGTCATGTCAGAGCCAAGGAAGTCGTATCCTGTTGTTGACTTGAAGTATTCTGGGGCATTTACATTGAAGACTCTTGCATCTCCACTGCCTGTTTTTGTCCAATCTACAACAGGTTCTGCTGTTGGTTCTGTTTCAAAATCGAAGTTGTAGCCGTCATAGTCAGCAGATGTTTCGTCTTTAAGATTTTCAAGTTTTGTGCAGTTGCGTGTTTCGGTTGTTGTGATTCCACCAGAAACAACTTCTTGTGTGTATGTTTTGTTTTTGTGTGTTTTATATTTTGCCCAGAAAGCGTTTTCGCTGTATTGATATACGTGGCAGTCGTCAAAGAACACAACACCACTGCTGTTGTGGCCGTTTTCTTTTGTGCCAAGCCAAAGTTCAAGGTTTACATTTTGGCTTTTGCTTCCTGTTGCAACAAAAATGTAGTAAGTTGTCCATTCCTTTGAAGAAACTGCAACAAACTCTGAATTTGCTGTAGAGATGTCGTTTCCGTCTTCGTCTTTCAAGCCAGAAAGATATACAGAACCGAATGTGTAGTCGTTTAATGAAGTGTAAGCTGTGCGTGCCTTAAAATATTCTGTTCCAACAGAGATTTCGTATCTTTCGTTTGTTGGGTTGTATGTCAAATCACAAACATACGTTTCTGCGCCAGCTTCAACTCTGTTTGAATTGTAGTCTGTTTTTGCAACATAAATTGGTGTGTTGTCTGTGTCAATAAATCCGATGTAGTTTGCATCTTCATAGAAGAGTTGGTCTGTTGTAAGGTCATCTCTGTCAGCAGCAAGGGCACCATGAGCAGTAAGAGCTTTCTTTACGTAGTATGTTGCACTTCTATAGGTCAAAGAAAGATAAACTGGGTCACCATTTGTCAAAAAAGCCTTGTCGCTTGCTGTAAATGATGTTTTTCCAAAATATTTTCCAGTCTCTGAGATTGTTCCCTCAAGGTCATACTCTGTGTGAGAAGTGTAGTTTGTGTCGCTTTTGAAAGAAACTTGGAAAGAATAATAAGAGTTTGCGTCCAATGACAAGCTGTTTGATTTGTATCCCTGTCTTGCTGTGTCATAACTTCCAGAATCTTTGATTTGAGAGTTGATCATCAAAATATACTTGTCAATTGTTCTTGCAGAACTTGGATTTTTTGACAAGTGATAAGTTGAGCTCATATAAGTTTGGAAAGTTGGCCCAACACTGATAATTCCGGCAGTTGTCTTCTTGTCTGAAATTTGTCCCGTCCAACCTGTAAGGCTTGTTGACAAAGAATAGTTTGAAGAACCAGAATTAAAGTTTGAGTTGGTCATGGAAACTTCGTCTGTGTAGTTGTTGTAATAGCTGGTTGTGTTTGAGTCAGCATTTGCCTTTTCAAAATCTGATAAAGAAAGTGCAAGCCCTGTTGCAGAAAGTGGCAATACAAGTGCAAACACAAACATAAGTAATTTTGTCTTGATAAAATTTAGTAAGTTTTTCATAATCTTTCCTTTATTTGATATAACATAGGTTATTATAATACATTTGTCTTAAATAATCAATTATTTTCTTAAAATTAACCATAATAATTTTGTGGAAGCGAAGAAGTTTGACAAATTTTCAAGTCTTAGTGGTGGGGCAAGAGCAAAAGAAATTTTTGTTTTGATTTTTTGTGGTGCACTTGTTGGCTTTGTTAATGGTTTTTTTGGTGGGGGTGGTGGAATGATTTGCGTGCCACTATGCGAAAAAGTTTTAAAACTTTCTGCAAAATCTGCACATGCAACAGCACTTTTTGTCATCTTTCCAATCTCTTTTGTAAGTGCCTTTTTTTATGCTTTAAATGGACACTTAAATTTGCAAATTTTTGCGTACGTTTCAAGTGGTGTTTTTGTGGGTGGAATATTGGGTGCATTTTTGCTTAAACTAATGCCAGAAAAATTCGTAAAAATCGTGTTTGTAGCCATTATGATTTTTGGTGGAATTCGCATGATTTTCGGTGGAATTAAATGACAATTTTTTGGTGTATTTTTTCTGGATTTTTGTCGGGTATTTTTGGTGGAATGGGAATGGGTGGTGGAACGCTTCTTATTCCTATTCTTTCCATATTTTTGGGTTTTGAACAAAAACTTTGTCAGGGCATCAATTTGATGTCTTTTCTTCTTATGGCCCTTGTGTCAATTTACATTCACCGAAAGAGCAATCTAATTGTTTTGAAAGGGGTGTTTTGGATAATCATTCCGGGCGTCGTCTTTTCCGTTTTTGGTGCTTTTTTGATGTCATTTTTTTCAACAAACATACTCAAAATTTGTTTTGGTTGCTTTCTGATTGTTCTTGCCATTTCTGATTTTTTTAAAGTATTTAAAAAATTGTTTACAAAAATCTTTATTTATGATATTATCTATATCGTAAAATAAGGAGAATTCTATGGTTGACGAAAATACTTGCAT
>CAKJYB010000065.1 GCA_918241715.1 Clostridiales bacterium | reverse complement strand
CTAGGAGCAGGAGCAAATCCAGATATTGGATCTCAAGCTGCTGAAGAAAGTAAAGCAGAAATAGCAGAAGTGTTAAAAGGTGCTGATATGGTGTTTGTAACAGCAGGAATGGGTGGTGGAACAGGAACAGGTGCTGCTCCTGTTATTGCACAAATTGCAAAAGAACTTGGCATTTTGACGGTTGCAATCGTTACAAAACCATTCTTGTTTGAAAACAAAAAGAGAATGGAAAATGCCGAAAAGGGTATTGCAGAACTTAAAAAATATGTTGACACAATTGTTATCATTCCAAACGAAAGATTGCTTACAATTTTGCCTGAAAAGACAACTTTGGTTGAAGCATTCAGATATGCTGATGACGTTTTGAGACAAGGTATCCAAGGTATTGCAGACCTTATCGTATTCCCTGGACTTATCAACCTTGACTTTGCTGACGTTGTAACTGTTATGAAAAATCGTGGATTTGCTCACATGGGTATTGGACACGGAAAAGGTGAAAACAAGACACTTGAAGCTGTTAGACAAGCTGTTGCTTCACCACTTATCGAAACAACAATTGAAGGGGCAACAGGCGTTGTGTTAAACATCAAGGGTGGAAGCGACCTTACCATGAGAGAAGTTTCAGAAGCTACAAACATGGTTAAAGAAGTTGTTGACCCATCATGCAACTTGATTTTTGGAAGTTGCATCGATCCAGATATGAGAGATGAAGTTGAAATCACAATCATTGCAACAGGATTTAAAGTTCCTGGAGAAGAAGATGAAGAAGCAGAAGGCAAGACAGAAGAAGAACCTGTTGAAGCTCCAGCTCCAGATCCATTTGCAGGATTCAACCCTTGGGGCAAGCCTGTTCAACCACTCCCAACACAACAGCCACAACAACCTGTTCGTGGAAAAGTTGATGTAAGCCCAATAAGTGGAACTTCAAGAGTTGATGTAAATCCACAAATTGGCGTTGTTCCACCTTGGATTGAAAAAATCAGAAACAAAAACAAAAAATAAAAACAAAAAAACCAATCAAATTTGATTGGTTTTATTTTTTTTGCGTGCCTAAACTAAGCTCTATTAAGTTCTCTTTCCAACAATTTCTGTTCTTTTTTTCTACGCAAATTTGAAGCGCTGATTTTTTTTCTTACTGCATTGATTTTTCTTCTTTCATGTTTCACTCTTTGCAAGGCTTGAGAATATGACGCTTTGTCATCTGGGTGAACGCCAAAATCTCCAACTGGTTCAAGCCCAATTTTTTCCATGTCTTGTTTAAAATTTTCTTCGTCTATGAAAGGTGCAATACATTCTTCATAAATATGTCTTGCTTCTTGTTCCCTTGCTTCTAAATCTGTTTGTCTTACTTCAACTTCTGCTGCGTGATTGTCTGTCATTTTTTTATCTCCTTTGTATGTTTAGATTATAATACGAATTGCCGTGCGTGTCAATACCCATTTTTGACTTTTTTTGACTTTTTTTTCGTCTTTTTTACAAAAATACTAAAAGACGTTTTTTCTTGCACCCAATATAATATATATATGATAAACACATTATATTGTTTGATTGGTTTTTTTATGATAAATCTCATCATACTCAAGACGACGGCCGTTGTTTTGAATGAAGATGTAAAGTGGATTTTTTTGTCCAGTTTTTTGGGTGCAAATCTTGTTGCAATTTTGCCACATTTTTTTCTTTCAAAAACAGGAATGATTGTTTATTCTCTTGGGGTGTCAATTTGGTTTATTTGTCTTTCTTTTGACTTCAAAACATTAAAGAAATTTTTAAGGCTATATTCAACTTACGTTCTGTTGATTGTATGCTGTTTTGGAATTGCAATTCTTTTGAAAGATTATGTTGGAACAACATCTATAATTGTGCTTTTGTGTGGTGTGATTGGAATGTATTGCGTTGTGAAATTTGTGGCAAGGCAAAGCAGAAGAAAAAGAAGCATAGAAGCCTTTTGCAGTGAAGTGGAAATGGTGGAAAGGGGGATTTCTACAAAATGGAAGGCCTTTTTGGATAGTGGAAATTTACTTTTTGACCCACTGACCGACAAGCCGGTAAATTTGGTCAATTATAGGGTGTTCAACAATCTCTTTGGAAAACAAATTACACTTGAAGACGTGATAAAACGGACGGACAAAGTCAAACGATTGAAGATGGCCCACTATATACGATTTAGCACGCTAAACAATTCTGATTCTATTTTGGTTTTTCAAATTGACAAACTAAAAATAGGAGAAAGAGTGGAGAAAGATGCCGTCTTTGGTCTTTCGTTGAAAAACTTTAATAGTGCATTTGGAAGTGATGTTATTTTGCACAACTATTATGCAACAGAATGGGGGTTGAAATGAGTTTGTTTTTGAAGATAAAACTTTTGTTGTGGAGATTTTTAAACAAAGAAAACATAGGGTGCGCAGAAAACATAATGTGCTATGTTTGTGGAAACAAAGCCTTGCCACAGCCACTTGAAATGGACGAAGAACTTAAACTTTTGGAAGAAATCAAAAATGGGAGTGCAAGCGCAAGAGACAAACTTATTGAACACAACTTGCGCCTTGTTGTCTATATTGCCAAAAAGTTTGAAACGTCAGGAATGGAACTTGAAGATTTGATTTCTATCGGTGCAATTGGTCTTATAAAGGCCGTAAAGACTTACAGCGTTGACAAGAACATAAAACTTGCGACTTACGCTTCTAGATGTATTGAAAACGAAATTTTGATGCAACTTAGAAAAAACACCAGAACCAAAAACGAAGTCTCTCTTGATGAACCACTTTCAAACGACGGAGAGGGAAACGAACTTTTGCTTGCAGACATTATTTCGGTTGACGAAGATAGCGTGTCCAAAAACATAGAAACATCTGCAGAAAAGCAAATTTTGATGAGTGTGATTTCAAAATTGGAGAGCAGAGAGCAAATGATTATGTATCTTCGCTTTGGGTTTGCAGGTTATGAAGAAAAGACGCAAAAGGAAGTGGCAGACATAATGGGAATTAGTCAAAGTTATATTTCCAGAATTGAAAAGAAAATCTTGGGCAAACTTAAAAAGAAACTTGAAAAGGTGGGGGAATTATAGTCTGATATGGCTATTTTTGTCGAAAGTGTGCAGTTTTGCATACTTTTTTTTCGCTTGGGAAACATAACTCTAAACAAAAAAGGAGAGTTATGGCAAACAAAGTTGTTATTTCTGGAGTAAATACGGCACTTCTTCCAAAACTGAAAAACGAAGAAATCATGAGACTTTTTGAAAAGGTTAAACAGGGGGACGAATTTGCAAGGGATCAATTTGTTGTGGCAAATTTAAGGCTTGTTTTGTCTGTTGTGCAAAGGTTTTCCGGTCATTGTGATAAGGCTGACGACATGTTTCAAGTTGGTTGTGTTGGGCTTTTGAAAGCAATTGACAATTTTGACGACAAGTTGGGCGTAAAGTTTTCCACTTATGCTGTGCCTATGATAATAGGGGAGATAAGGCGTTTTTTGAGAGACAACAACTCTGTCAGGGTGAGCAGGTCAATAAGAGATGTGGCTTACAAAGCGTTGCAGGCAAAGGAGCAATATATCAAAGAAAACAACGCAGAGCCAAACCTAGAACAAATTGCAAACATGATAAACATGCCTATAAGGGACGTCTATTTTTCCATGGACGCCATAAGTGAATCTATTTCTCTAAGTGAGCCGGTTTACAATGACGGAAACGAACAAATAAGAGTCATGGATCAAATTGCTGACGAAAAGAATTGCGACGAAGATATCATGGAAAAACTCTCTCTCAACGACGCAATAAAAAATCTCTCCGACAAAGAGAAAGAAATCTTGCTTATGAGATATTATATTGGCAAAACCCAAATGGAAGTTAGTGAAGAAGTTGGGATTTCACAGGCTCAGGTGTCAAGATTGGAGAAAAATGCTCTCAAGGCGATTAAAAATTTTATTGAATAAGCATGTTTTGACAAAATACGACATATAGTTTTTGTATGGAAACATCTTTTTTGGAACTTCGATGTAAAGAAGTGGTAAACATAGTTGACGGCAAAAAACTGGGGCATATTGTTGATGTTGTATTCGATTTGACTTCTTGCTGTCTTCTTGGCTTTGTTGTGCCGGGGCAGAAGAGTTTTTGGAATGTTTTTAAGGGCAACACAGAGCTTTTTGTTTCAACAAACCAAATTGTAAAAATTGGAGAAGATGCCGTTTTGGTGGAGCTTCACACAACTGGTTCGCCATGTTTGATAGGAAACGTAAAAAAATAAAAACAGGCAACGCCTGTTTAAAAGAAAAAAGACCCTGTTGGGCCTACATTTCTGTAATAAGTTTGATAAAGTTTGTAACATCTTTGAATTGTCTGTAAACTGATGCAAACCTTACATATGCAATTTCGTCAACAGCTTTGAGTTTTTGCATAATCATTTCACCTATTTCTTGTGATGGGATTTCTTGCTTGAGAGAGTTTTGAATTTGCTTTTCGATGTCAAGTGCCATCTCATCAATTTGTGCAGCTGAAACAGGGCGCTTTTCACAAGCCTTGATCATTCCACCTTTAACTTTGTTGATATCAAATGGTTGTCTAGAACCATCTTTTTTTACAACCAAAATAGGAACAGTTTCTACCGTTTCGTATGTTGTAAATCTTCTGCCACATTTAAGGCATTCTCTTCTTCTTCTGATTGAGTTTGTTTCGTCTGTGCTTCTTGAATCCAAAACCTTGCTGTCTTCAAATCCACAATAAATACATCTCATGGCTTTTCTCCTTAACATAAACATTTTAACACAATATTTTGTGCAACACAAATTATTTTGACACAAATTGTAAGAAAAATATTATAAAAAGTATAAATAAACTTTTGGGCAAATATTTTACTATATGAGAAGTTTGGCAGAAGCAAAGGTAAACGAATTGTGCACTATTACTGACATATTAAATATGCATGACGGGGCAGATGTCAGACTCTGTGAACTTGGCATGACTCCAAATCAAAAAATAAGAGTTGTCGCAAAATCTCTGTTTAAAAAAGTTTGCCTTGTTGAAATCAGGGGATACAACCTTTCTGTCAGGACAAGCCTTTTAAAAGATGTGATAATAAAATGAAAAAACTTCTTCTTGTTGGAAATGCAAATTGTGGAAAGACGACTCTTTTCAACACACTTACAAACTCTTTTGAGCATGTTGGAAATTGGCACGGAGTAACCATAGCAGAAAAGAAAAAAGAATTTGTTTTTGATGGAAATGATTTTTTGCTTTTTGACATTCCCGGCATTTATTCGTTGAATGCTTTTTCTTTTGAAGAGCAGGTTGCCATTGATGCAATTTTAAAAAACAAGGAAGAAAAAATTTTAAACTTATGCGACAAAAACAATTTGCAAAGAAACCTATATTTGACTCTTTGTTTGCTTGAAAATGGATTTGACACAACAATTTTGATAAATAATATTGACAAGAAAAACATTTACAAAATAGACACAAAAAAACTTTCTAAAATGCTCAATGTTGACGTTTTTGAAATTGATGCAAAAGAAAAAGAAAATTTAAAAAATTTTCTAAAAAACACAAAAAATTGCTTCCGGAATGCGATTTTGCCATACAAAAATAACGATTTTTTGCAAAAAAGTATAAAAGAACAAGCAAAAATAAGATATGATTATATTGATTTTTTGATAAAAAATTGCACAACAAAAACAAATGAGATTTATGGAAAAAGCAAAATAGACAAATTTGTTTTAAACAGATTTTTTGCCATTCCGATTTTTTTTGCAATCATGATTTTGATTTTTTATTTGACATTTTTTTCTTTTGGAAAACTTTTGTCAAATGGCCTTTCAAATTTGTTGTCGTTGGTGTCATCTTCGGTTGTGTCTTGGCTGAAAGGTGGAGTTCCACCATGGCTTGCAAGTTTTTTTGAAACGGCAATTTTTGGTGGAATAAACATTGTGATTTCTTTTTTGCCACAAGTTGTGATTATGTTTTTGGCGCTTTCCATTTTGGAAGATAGTGGCTATATGTCAAGGGTGGCATTTGTGTTTGACGATTTGCTCTGCAAAGTTGGTTTATCGGGAAAAAGCGTCTATTCTCTTTTGATGGGGTTTGGTTGTTCGACAACAGCAATAATGACGGCAAGGACCATGGACGAAAAAAGTGCAAAAATAAAAACTGCACTTGCCTGTCCGTACATGAGTTGTTCGGCAAAAATCCCTATTTACGCTGTCGTTGGGGGCGCTGTTTTTGGAGCAAACAATCTTTGGGTGATTTTTGGTTTGTATCTTTTGGGGGTTGTGGTTTCTGTTTGCGTTTCAAGCATTTTAAACAAGACGATTTTGAAGGGCAAAAAACAAAACTTTATTTTGGAATTTCCACCATACAGAAAAATGTCAGCAAAAAGAGTCTTGCTTGTTTTGTGGAAAAACACAAAAGATTTCTTGCTTAAGATCGGGTCGGTCATGTTGGCAACAAACGTCATTGTTTGGTTTGTTTCTTCGTTTAGTTTAGGGTGTTCTTATGTTGGAGAAAATGGGGCAAGCATGTTGCAATCTCTTGGCAAAATTGTTGCTCCAATATTTGTTCCACTTGGGTTTGGGTCTTGGGCGATTGCCTGTTCACTTTTGGCTGGCTTTGTTGCAAAAGAAGTGGTTGTATCTTCTATTGCGATGTTCAACAAAATCAATTCAAATTCTCAAAAATTGATTTCGAAATCAATTTTAATGCCATCAAGTGTGGTGTTTTTTGCTTCAAAAGCGTCAGTTTTGTCGTTTTTGGTGTTTTGCCTTTTGTATACTCCGTGCCTTTCTTCTGTGATTATGTTGTCAAAAGAAGTTGGAAAGAAGTGGGCATTTTTTGCCGTTTTGACACAATTTTTTGTGGCCTACGTGCTGTCGTTTTTTGTCTATAACTTGGCGTTTGCAACAGAAGTTTTTGGTGCAAAAAAGGTGTTTGTTTTTGCTCTGTTTGCTGGAGTTGTTTTGCTTTCGATATATATCATTTACAGACACATAAAAAACAGAAAATGTGGTGGAAGATGTGATGATTGCAAAAGGGGGTGTGGCAAAATTTGAGATAGTTTGTTTTGCCAAACATTTGCTTTAATTTGCCATTTATGTTATATATATATTTATGAAACCGATTGTCGCTGTTGTTGGAAGAGCAAACGTGGGGAAATCCACTTTTTTCAACAAAATTTGTGGAAAGAGAATAAGCATTGTTGATGATGTCGCCGGTGTTACTCGCGACAGACTTTATGCTGACGCTGAATGGTGTGGAAACAAATTTACAATTGTTGACACAGGTGGGGTGGAGCTTGGCAGTGAAGACGTCTTTCAAAAAGAGATTATTGAGCAGGCGATGCTTGCCATTGAAAATGCTAATGTTATAATTTTTCTTGTTGACGGAAAAACAGGACCAACTCAATCAGACGAAGACGTTGCAAGACTTTTGAGAAAACAAAAGACGCCTGTTGTTTTGGTCGTAAACAAACTTGACACATTTGATGTTTCTGCAACTTATGACTTTTACACACTTGGGCTTGGAGAGCCTATGCCAATTTCCTGTGCTCAGTCAAAGGGGATTGGGGACGTTTTGGACAAAGTGGTTTCTTATTTTCCAAAAGACGAAAAAGTGGAAGACGAAGAAGGAATCAAAATCAGTCTTGTTGGCAGACCAAACGTTGGAAAAAGCTCACTTATAAACAGACTTCTTGGGAAAAAGAGAGTTGTTGTCAGTGATATTGAAGGAACAACAAGAGACAGCGTTGTCATTCCGTTTAGATGCAACAAAAAGGACTATTTTTTGATTGATACGGCAGGACTTAGAAGACAAAGATCTGTTGAAAGACAATCTGTTGAAGGTTATTCCGTGCTCAGAAGCATGTCTGCTATTGAGATGAGTGATGTTGTGCTTATTGTTTTGGACGCAACAAAAGAGATTTCAGAACAGGACGTAAGGATTGCAGGCTACGTGCACGAAGCAAAAAAGGCAAACATAATTGTTGTAAACAAGTGGGACGAAAAGACCACGACAAAAGAAAAGTTTTTGACTTTGGTGCAAGAGAAGTTTTCCTTTATGTCATATATGCAAGTGTTGTTTGTTTCGGCGCTTGTAGGGACGGGACTTTCAAGCATTATGAAGAC
>CAKJYB010000064.1 GCA_918241715.1 Clostridiales bacterium | reverse complement strand
GTGCCGTACGTTACCAGTGCGCTTCCCGAGCCACCGGAGCCACTATTTCTGTCAAGTGTGATGACATATTTCATTCTGTTGAATCTTGCATAAAGTTGAAGTGTGTGGCTGGAGTGATTCCACGTTGCATCTTCACCCAAGCTTGTAGTGTTGATTAGGGTCTTTTCTTGCACGTGAACACCATCAACATCTCCACCACCATTTCCAACGGTATACCAACCCTTAAACACATAACCTGTTGGGTTGCTTAGTGTTGGAAGATCTCTGCCTTCTTTAAGGTAAGACCTGTTGTATGCAATTGATTCGCTTGAAGGATTGCTTATGCCCGAGAAGTTGGAGTTAAATGTGATAGTGTACGTTGCCCCCTTCCAGTATGTAATTATGCTGTGATTGTATGAGCTTTTAATAGACTCATATGGCCACTCACTTCCATCCCAATACTCTGGATTCATGTTTGAATCGTATTTTCTTAAGATCGTTCCTGTAACAGTGTTGTCTCCACCTTCAACAACAACATAGAGCCAAACATTCGTGTAGGTCATACCTATACTTTCGTCCGCTGACGTCCATTGCATCTTTCCACCTTTAACTTTTCTTAAATATGCAACGTTACCACGCCCAGCGCCAATTAAGAATCCACGTTCCTTGATTGTTCCTCCATTACCAACTCTTCCCGGTTCGAATGTGTAATAACTTCCGACATCAAAAGAAATCTCCCAATATGATCCAATTCGATAAAACAAAGTGTTTGTAGGCAAGTCCGCATCATGGAAAAAGTCGAATGTATATCCACTTGTATCGTGTACCGCCTCCCAAGTGCCATCTGTCATACTTCCATAGTTCATTACAAAGCCTTCTCTATAAAAGCCTAATCTCGTTTGCGTTGGAATTGTAAAGTCTCCGTATTTATATCCTGAAGCAACTTCAACTGTTTGAGTTCTACTTCCATTTTGATTTGTTCCACCATTTGCATCGTAAGTTACTATGGAAGAGGCTTCCCACTTTGCATAAAGAGTTACTGCTGTGGTTTTAAGCCACCTTCCTGAAGAATCGGTATATCCAGAAACGTTTGAAATCAAATTTCCGTTTTGATCAATAACTTTTGTTCCACCACTTGATGACGTAGACCATCCTGTGCAAACTGACCCCGATTTTGTCGGTTTCGTTATTGTAGGTGCCGTGGTATTACTCTGGTCTTCATATTTCCTTAGTCCAGCACTAACGTTACATCCATAAACCGTTTGAGTTGAACCACTACCACCATTTACATTTAAAGTTATTCCCCAACAACTCGTAAACTTAACATTGATTGTTCTGTTTGCGTTAATAGTGCTAGTATTCGGACTTTCAGTGATGCTCAATATCCTGTACTTATATCCGTCGTCACTATTCCCTACAAAATAAGCATCAATAAAAATATTATAGTTTTGTGTCGTCGTTCCGTTTACCGACGTTGTCCCCGTCGTGTACCAGTTTCCTGTGCTTGAAGTATAAGTTTTTGAACAACCACTTGGAGCTCCACTCATAAAACCTGTCATCAGTGATCCACTTGAACCATTTTTAACTCTTCCGTTAGCCCCTGCAATAAGAGAGACAGAATATCCTTGAACTCCATAAAAATAGTACGTATAAGAAGAGTAAATCCCATTTATGTAGATATATCCATCTTTGTCCGGGTAAACTCTATTTGAACTATATTCAATCTTATACATCACATAGCCACTGCTACCTCTGGCCCTAAAACGAACATAATACCCAGAGTTTATAAAGTAATGATACGCAGGGTTGTTATATGCACTCGACGCTGTGTTCCACGACCCAGAAGAAGACGTTTTGTAGTTTACTTCAAAATTTGCCCAACTATAACCAATATTCGTTGTCTTATTTGGCGCATAACAATTAGGATACAAAATCAACTCATATTGTGCTGAGCTGTGTGCTCCTTGATTTTCTTCAGGAACAACCTGTTCCTGAGAGCTGTTCACATTTGATGCTGTAAGCTTTTTTGCAACCAAAAAAGTGCCGGTGCCAATGCCAGCCAAAGACAAACAAGCCATAAGAATAAACAAAAACTTTCTCATCAACTCTCCGTTTCTCTTCTACAACCTTTAGGGGGCAAAAAATTATATATAATATAATTTAGCTCATTTCAATTTTATAATACATTTTTTCGTCAAAAATTGTCAATTGATTTGTCAAAAATAATAAAAAAAATGGAAAATAAATTCCATTTTAAAAAATATTTTTTCGCCAGTATTTTAGGGATATTCTAATTTTCAATTATCGAATAATAAATGTCTTTTGTGTTTCTGTTTACATATTTTGCAAGGGTCAAGTTGTCAATTTTGATATAACAATTTTGCAAAATATCAATTCCGAATGCAATTTTTTGGCTTTCTTCGTGTTTTTCGCTGTCAAATGCAACATACTCATTTGTGTCAAGTTTGACAACATAAATCACGTTTCCGTCTTTGTCAACAAACTTTCCGTCAGTGTTTGTTGGCATGGAATAGAGCATACTTTCAACAGCGTACATCTTTTGCAATTTTTCAGAAAGAGCAAAGTCGATGTTGTTTATCACAAACTTTCTTCCGGCAAAAGTGGTAAGAGCAAGAGCCGTATACTCTTTGTGTGTAAACTCATCTTCATATACAGAAAGGCCCATTTTTTCAAACTTTCCAATCTGCTCTGCAAACGAACGATTGTTTCTGACAAATGCGCTGTACAGATTTTTCATTCCTGCTTGTCCAACAGACAAGAAGTCCCCAACTTTGATTGTGGAGTTTTTTACATCAAGTCCTTCAAGCAAAATTGCGTTTTTTTCTGTTGAAGCAAATGTGTCTGCGATTCTGAGCACACGAAATTCGTCGTCCAAGATGTAAAATGTGGAATCAATCTTTATTGCATAAAGTTCTTTTCTTTCTGCAACATGAATGACATATTTGTTTGGAAATTTTGTTTCGATATTCAAAATTTTTATATAAGCAAAGTTTTCGTTGTCCTTTGTGTGAGCATAAATTTTGTTTATATTGTTTTTCTTCTTCGCAAACAAAACGCAAGAATGGTTTTTAAATTCTCCAGCTTTGACAATCTCCTGCTCTGTTGCAGAAAGATTTTTTGTTGTGGTGTTGTATTCGACGGAAACCGAAGAAAGACCAAACAATGTCCAAAGTGAAATCAAAAACACTGCCAAAACGCCAACCAGCACCGAAAGAGTGATAATCCATTTTTTGCTCAAGTTAAATCCTTTTTATGTCGGCCCCCAAAAGACGATATTTCTCTTCTATTTTTTCATATCCCCTGTCAACATATTCAACATTGTCAATTGTTGTGTAGCCTTCTGCAACCAGTCCTGCCAAAACAAGTGCAGCGCCTGCCCTTAAATCGCTTGCAAACACGTCTGCACCATACAATTTTTGCACCCCGTTTATAACTGCGACTTTTCCGTTTACAACAATGTTGGCCCCCATTTTTTTAAGCTCTGGCACAAGTCCAAATCTGCTTTCGAAAACATTTTCTTGCAAAAAACATGTTCCATCACTAACACTTTGCAAAACCATCATTTGTGGTTGCAAGTCGGTTGGAAAAAATGGATAAGGCATTGTTTGAATGTTTGGCAAAGAACAAAGTCTTTTGTCTGCCTTCAAAAATATTTTATCATTATTGAAAGAAATTTGGCAAGCAGTTTGCTTTAAAAGTGAAATAAGGCTTTCGTTGTGCCTTGGGTCAGAGCCCACAATCTCAATCTCTCCACCTGCTATTGCCCCTGCAAGAAGATACGTTCCGGCGACAATCCTGTCTGCCATAACGCAGTAGCTTCCACCATGCAGTTTTTTTACTCCAACAATTTCAATCGTGTCAGTCCCTGCGCCAGAAACTTTTGCACCCATCTTGTTTAAGAAATTTTGTAAATCAACAATCTCAGGCTCTTTTGCTGCATTTTTGATTTTTGTTGTTCCATCAAGCACACATGCACACATCATCAAACTTTCAGTTGCACCAACACTTGGAAAAGGCAAAATAATGTTTCCACTCTTCATGTTTTGCCCATCACAATAAATATAGCCATGCCTTTCAACAATTTTTACTCCAAGCGTTTTAAAGCCGTTCAGGTGTATGTCAATAGGTCTTGCGCCAATCTTGCAACCACCCGGATAAGCAATCACGGCCTTTCTAAACTTCCCCAAAAGCGCCCCCAGCAAAAAGATTGACGCCCTGACTTTTTTGCAAAGATCGTGTGTAATTTTTTCGTTTTTTATGCCGGTCATATTTAGACACATTTCTCTGCCGTTTAGACATATTTCGACACCAATCGACTTTAAAATCTCCCCCATGCACGCTATATCGCTTATATCTACATAATTAGACAACAACACTTCATTTTCGCACAAAACTGATGCGGCCATAATCGGCAAGAAAGCATTTTTTGATCCGTCAACTTTTATCTGCCCAAAAAGTCTTTTCCCACCATTAACAATCAATTTTTCCATGTTTTTTTATATGCAAAAACGATTTTTTTGACAAAAAAAACGGCCGAAGCCGTTTTCTTTCCCATTTTTATTATGCTCCGATTTCCGTCCAAATAGCATAGAGTGTTATGTCTGTTTCTGTGTAAGGAACATAAATTTCTTCGTTGCCATAAAGCACAACGTCCCCATCTGCAGAAAGTGCCCAACCACCAAATTGAAAACCATCTTTCTCAAAAGTTCCATTTGGAATTGTTGTAGTTTTTCCAACATACACACTCTGCTGTGCAATTTCTCCTGTTCCACCATTTGCATCAAATGTGATTTTAAATTCAGTTTGACTCTCATCTTCCCAAATTGCATAGAAAGTTATTGTTTGATCGGTCTCAAAGCCAACTCCAACAACGTATTGTGCTCCCGGCATATATGACGACTCTGTGTGCGCAAATCTGTCAAAAGCCCAACCCTTAAACACAAACCCTGTTGGATTGCTTATTCCCAAGGTTTCCAAGTCTTCTTGATGTGGCAAAAACATCTCTGTTCCATAAACCACGTTCTCTTGAGAAATACATTCTTCATTCAATGAATTGTTTGAATTGTAGGCAATATTGTATTCGTTTGTCTGCCAAACAGCATGAACTTCCAAAATCACCCTGTTGAAACTTTCTTTTCTTGAATTTTCGTAAAGGAACATAAGCCTATCTTTTGAAATCACGTCCCCAACATCATAGCGTTCGTCGTTTTCTATATCCGTCCAATATGCCAAGTGTTTTCCGTCTGAAAGACTTAAATTTGCTTGTGTGGCAGAATAAATTGTTGCAGACACGTTTGCGTCTTTAAGAACGACCTGTTGCGATCCATACGCAATTGAAATTGGATATGGATTTCCGGCATTTATCTCTTCGTCAACATAGTTGATTGTGTAAGTGGAATCATAATAAACATAAAATGTCTTGTCCTGTCTTACGTTCTCCACAAGGTCTTCATATTGCAAATCTTCTCCAATTGTCCACTCTTTGTCTGCCTGCTCTACAAAACCATGGTCAAGGTAGTAGTATCCCTTTCCTGCATAGTAGTTTTCAACTTCAACTTTTTTGGGAAGTGTAACATTCTCGCCATAAACGACAGAAAGTTTTAGTGGCTCCTTTGTCAAACGCTTGCCACCATTTGCGTCAATTGTTATGTAATAAATATTGCTCCAAACGGCATACAATGTCATGTTTTTGTTTACTCTGATTCTGCTTGCATCTTTGTAAACAACTTGCGTTTCGTCTTTTTTTGTTGCCCAGCCTGCAAAACGATATCCAAGTTCGGCATTTGCCTGCGTTGGTGTAAAAGTGTTTTCTGGAAGACTTAACCTCTCCCCTTTGACAACAATCTGTGCCATTGTGCCATCTCCACCATTTGCATCAAACTTTATGGTGTATTCCTTTCCACAGGCAACAAGTGCCATTCCGGAAAAAGCCAGCACGAAAGCAAAGACAAAAGAAAACAAAAACTTTAAAACATTCGACTTTTTCATACATATTCTCCAATTATGTCTCAATTATAACACAATTAGTTTTGTTTTTCTAGTCATTTAAAACAGAAAATAAAAAACACCCAAACGGGTGTCTTTTAAGTTTGTGCTTTTTATGCAGCAACTGCTCTTGCTGTGTATGTTACTGGCACGTTTACTTCAAATGTGTAAGATACTTGTGTTGAAACTTCAACATCTTCAGGATCCCCTTCTTCAGGAACAACATGTTCTGTCCACTTGGAGAAGTTGTATCCTTCGTTTGCAACAGCTGTGATTGTTGCTTGTGTGCCTATAAGGTATGTTCCATTTCCAGACACGCTTTCTATGTTTTCGTCTTTTTCAAGTGTTACATCTTGATAAGCAACATACTCTTTGTTTGCTTGGAAGTTTCCGTTGTTCCATTCAACATTTACCACTCTTCCCGTGTCTACAAGAGTATCAATCTCTGCCAATGATTTTGAAGCATAGATATGATAGTGAATTGTTTGTCCTTGTGCATTGAAGAATTCGATTTGTTTAAATCTTACAGATGTCGTTTGATGATCTCCGTTGCTTACCCATTCAACATGTTCGTCATTCCAGTCATATACTGCTTCGCCATTCAAATAAAGTGCAACTCTTACGCCAGAGTCCAAGAATTGCCAGCTTGTGCCTTCATATGTGTCAGGCATTTGTGTATGCACTTGTGCGCTTTGATTTTTCCATGTCAAAACATTCTTGCAAATGTTTACTGTGTATGTTTGTTCTTTCCAGCATGCAAAAAGTCTGATTGTTTTATTTTCTATGCTAATCTGGCTGTCAGAGAACTTGTCTTGGTTTACATAGCTGTCTTCAAGTTGTTTTGTTGTGCTTATAACTGAAGTGTTTCCTTTTGATGGACTGAGTGAGAATCCTATGTTTTGAAGTCTGCCCGTATCTTGTTTTGTTGTTGTTGCAAGTTTAAATCCTGCAGTTGTTGCTGGGATTTTTGCGTCGTCAAATCCACCATCAACAATGTTTTTTCCGATTGTCCAAGTTACATTTGTTGGCAACGTTTCATTTATCGTCTTTCCGTTTGCGTCAAAGATAACATTGTATGTTTTTGGATGTCTTTGGAAAGAAACGCTAACATCAACGTCTTCTTTGATTGCTGTTATACCACCATAATCTACTTCTTTAAGTCCGTATGTATAAGAAAATTCGTTTGTTCCATCTCTTGGAATCGCTTTGATTGTTTTGTAAGTCTTAGTGTTTCCAATCTTAATCAAATAAACGTCTTTTCCTTTTTCTCTTCCTTTAGAAACATAAACATGGCTTCCTTCCCAAACCTTTACTCCAGTTTCTGGTGTAAGTTTTGTGCTTCCGTTGTATATTTCTCCGAAAGGTGTTTCTCCATCTTTCAATTTTACAACTCCACCTTGCTCATTTACATTTAAAAGATTAAAATGAAGCGTGCAATTCAAGTCCCCAAGCTCTACATCAGCCTTTTCTCCACATCCTGTGATTGTAAGTGGAAGTGCCAAACAGAGCAAAGCAAAGGCAAAAATTGATAAAATTCTTACAAACCTTTTCATAACATCTCCTTTACATAAAAACATTTTAACACCCAAGCAAAAGCGTTGTCAAACAAATTCCATGTTTTACTTTTAGTATGCGCATTTATGCATGTTTTAATTCTAATAAAAAAGGCTATAGTCAAACCCTATAGCCATATTGTTTTACATGTTTTGTTTCAACCTTTTTACATCGTTTTTAAGTTTAAGTGCAGTTTCTGCAAGTTTTCTGAAAGATTCTTCACTCTTTTCCATTTCTTTTTTGATTTTATCTCTGTTTTGTGGCTGTTCTTGAAATCTTTTCATGATGTCTTTTTTTTCTTCTTCAAGCAAATCAAGTTTTCTCAAGACAACTTTAAGTTTGTTTTGGGCCTTTGCAACTTTTTCTTTTATTTCATTCATTTGTTTGCGCCCCCTTCATTTTCAACACCAAAAGAAAGTCTAAGCACTTCGTTTAAATCTTCTTCTATCTCCTGTGCGCAGTCTCTAACTTCTCCGGCGTACATCTTTGTAACTTCATCATATGTCTTCAAAAGGATTTGAGATTCTTTTGCATCACTATAAACAAATGGGTTTGCGTTTCTGGCAATTGGATCAATCATTTCAAATCTTTGTGCCAAAGCGCTTCTAAGGTCGTTGTAGCCCGTGCCCGTTGTAACCTTTTCAACTTCAACCCCGTTTGCTCTCATAGTTTCAATAACTGACTTTGCAGAAGTTTCAACAATTTCAATAAATTTTTCAAGGGAAAGTTGTTCGTTATTTTTGTCTCCCCTTTTTAGTTCTTCAAGGATAACTTTTGGAACTTCAATATTGTCATAGCAAATTGTTTTTGTGCTTTCATCATACCAAACAAACGCTTGTCCAATCACTCTAGTCGAAGATTTTCCGTTTTCGTAATCAATTTTTTCTTCAAAAACCATAAAGCCAGATGTCGTGGAAACATATCCATCAACAACGCATGACTCAGCAGCACAACCAAAACGTTGACAGCAATTTGTTATGTCTCCCAAAATGAAACCAAGTGGATCGTCTTTTTCCAAAACCCTAAATTGAATAGTGCTGTCTTTGCAAACAGAGTTGTCAGCCTTGATGATGGCTTGGTCTTTGATTGGTTTTGCCTTTTCAAAAATTTCTTGCATCTTTTCAAATTCGTCTTGAGTATAGCCATACCAACCAACATATTCGGCCAACAATTCATTCCCTGGCAAAACACCACTATATTCTTTCATTCTAGAACACTTTGCAACAAAGACAGGTGTAAGCAAATCGTTTTCGGTGTTTCCTTCTGTCGTTCTGTTTGTGTGGCTTAGTATAATACCAAAATTGTTGTGTGCGGAACGCAAATAATCGTGTGGTTCGTTTCCATTGAAAATTGTTATCGGTTCCCCCAACTCTTCCGGTGTCAATGTCATAAAATCTGGATTATGTTTAAAATATCGCATGAAAAATTTTGCAAAAGTTGGGTTGTATTCTGTTTTTATTTCAAATCCATCAAACTTTTCGTGGACAAGTTTTGCCAATTCTTCAGTAGAACGATTTTTGATGATATACTCTCTCACATATTCACATGCAGCGTTTCTTTCTTCTTGCTTTGGAGAAAATCCCCCTATTGCATAATAAATTTTAAAAAGTCCAACAAGCGCATCTTGTTTTTCTTCTCTGGACAAACCCAAAAATCCAGACGGCTTTATGATTTTATCTCTCCAAATCCCGCAATTGTCATTTATGTAATAATTTCTAAATATGTCGGCAGGAAACAGCCCCAGTATATAATCCGGTGGAATAAAAAACTTTTTGCCATATTCTTCTCTCAGTCTCTTTGCGTGTGCATAATTTTCTGCATAAAAAGGCGCCCAAAGAATCATAGTAGCCCTTAAAAAACTATACTTTTCAGCAAAATACTCTTTTTCAAGTTTTTCGTCTTTTTCTTTTGTAAGCACAAGTTTTTTTCCGTCTTTAGAAAAGTATAAAAAGTTTAGTGGATTTCCATTTGTCTCTGATGGACAAAACAAAAAATCATTTGGAATCCATGTGCCAAACTTTCCATTGCTTTTGAATGTGATTCTGTCTATTGTTGCAGGTATTGCATTTTCTTCTATTTGAGAACATTCATGTATCTCAATTTCACTCAATCTTCCACAACGGAAAAAACACGTTTTTTCAATTTTGCTGCTAACTTCTACAGGCAAAACAACTTCTTCAAGATTTGTACACCCTTCAAAAGCCGAAGTCTGAAGACTAAGATAGCAGTTTTTAGGAAAAACCAATTTCTTTAAGGCTGTGCATTCTGTAAATGCATGTACTCCTATTTCTAGATTGCGAATGTCTTCATCAAAACATATCTCTTCCAAACCATCACAACCTTCAAAGGCATGGAAATCAATTTTGTTTATATCTTTTCCAAGAACAACTCTCTTAAGGCTTTTGCAGCCTGCAAAAGCACCACTTCCAATTTCAATGACCCCATCAGGAATGACGATTTCTTCAATTGGATTATCATTATCAAAACTTCCATGGGGGTGATGTACAAAGGCGCTACGATCAATTTTTTCGACATCACGCCAAAACTCTTCGGGATTGTTTTTCAACAATTCCAAATCACTTTCATCTACAGAAACTAGTGTTCCAAAACGTTTTATCATTCACTCCCCTTGTGTTGATTATATTATATAATCAAAACCCCATTTTGTCAATATTGAAACGTTTGGCCTATACCCTGTTTACAAATCTCCATAGCAGTCATCTTCGTTTAGTGGTCTGTTGTTCCATTTTTCTTTTGTGCCAGACAAAACCTTTGTGTAAACAACAAAATTATGTGTTTTACCAAGCTTGTCAGGGTAGGAATAGTCTTCAACAAAATCAAACATTTTGTCATAAAGTTTTGTCGAAGCATAGTTTACAACTTTATCTGTGTAAACACGTAAAAACTTGTACCCCTTTGCCCTTACTTCGTTTAAAATAAATTCCAAGGCTTTTGTTCCAACCCCACGTCTTTGAAATTCTGGCAAAACACCAAACCATCCCACAAAAGCATCTCTGTTTTTGTCGTCAAAATCATACCATCCGATTGTGGCACAAGATTTTCCGTCTTCTTTAATCAAATAGTAATTACATTTCGACAACTTCTTAAAGTGTTTCTCATAATCTCTGTCAGTGTTTGACTCTGGAAAAAGTTTATGTTTTATTAAAAGCACATCATCAAAGTTTTTCTTTGTAACAACATAAAACTTCAATTTTTCATCTTTAATTTCAATTTTGTCCGTCAATTCCCTTATGTTCTTAAGGCACTCTTTTCTTTTGTCTTCAAAGTTTACAATGTTTTTAAAGTGTCTTATTCTCATAACAAGTTCTATAAGTGCAACATCATCGTCTTTCAGCTTTTTGCTGTAATTCTTTGTCATGCTGTTATATATTATTTTGTCATAAAAGAGCATATGTGCAAATTCAACTTCTGGCAGGTAATATTCCATGTTTCCAAAGTCAATTATTCCGGCAAACTCTCCGTCTTTTGTGAGCATAATGTTTCCAGCGTTCAAGTCCCCATGCGTAACACAAAACTCTTTTGATTTCATCAAATTGTCATATTTCTCTCTAACTTTGGCAAGTTTTTTAATGGTTTTGTTGTCTAAATAATCAGAAAGAAGATTTATGCTTCTATCAAATTTTTGTAGATTTGTTTTGATTTCTTCTTGTTTGTTTCCTTTAAATTCTATTGCATGAAGTTCGTTTAAAAACTCTGCCAGCCTTTTTCCAAGCTCCTGTTTCTGTTTCTCTGTCAATGATGGAGCAATCTTTCTAAGCTCAACCCCCTGAACGCAATCCTCAATCATTGCACCAAATGGAAATTTTTTGCATGGCCTTATCACCCTGTGTATTCTTGGGTATCGTGCCGTGGTTATCCTTCCATCCACAAGCTTTGATTTTTTAAAAAGTGCCTGATAGTTTGCAAAACAATCATCTCTTTTTCCAACTACAACCACCCTGTCTTTGTCCAGCAAATAAACATCACTGGCAGAGCCAGAGCCCAAAAATTTTAAACCATTTGTTTCAATGTCGCTTAAATTCATATAAACTCCAACTTAGAGCTTTTCTAAAACTGGAAGAACTTTTGAGTATTCGTCATAATGTGGGAAAAGATCCTTGTCTTTTCTTTTAATCATTTTGATAAATTCTTTCACAGGAATAACTTTGACAGCTGCAACTTCTTCGTCCTGTTTTACAATCTTTCCAAAATTTTTTCGGCAAAGATAGACGTCAACAAACTCGTTGCTGACAACTTCTCCCCATGTCAATTTTTCTGGGTTTGTAAAAAGATATTCAATCTCACCGTCTGCAAGCTCAATACCAAGCTCTTCTCTACACTCTCTGATTGCGCCTGCCTTTGTGCTTTCTCCAGCATCAATATGCCCGGCAAATGACACGTCCCAAATGTTTGGATAAAGATTTTTGTCTGCACTTCTCTTTTGAATGATGATTTCTTTTTTGTCATTTACCAAATATGCATGCACCGACTTGTGCCAATGCCCATATTTGTGTGCAACACCTTTCATCTCGCTTCTTAAAAAATTTTGATTTTCATCAAAAATATCTATAAGTTCGTCCATTTGCCCCTCTCCTACAAAGGTAGTATAACATATCAATTTCAATTCTGTATCAAATTTTGTAGAAAAAACAGAGTTTTTATACTCTGCATTTTGATTGCTTACTTATATTTATCACCACCCCGATTGCTGCCATAAAAACTGCAACAGATGTTCCACCACTTGATATAAATGGAAGTGGAAGCCCGGTCGGTGGAATTGAGCCTGTTATGACCTCTTATTGCACTTGGATTTTTTATCACTAAACTCAATTTCTTTGTTTAAATCTACCTTCTTCAAGTTATAACAAGGCAAGAACGAAACATATCCAGGATATTTTTCACCAATATTGCAATTATCTTCAACTTCACTTGGTGCAAAAAACTTACCATCTCTTTTTTGCAAAGGGAATGTGCAACAAGTAAACGGCTTATATTTCCATTCTTCTTCGCCTTTTTCTATTGCAAATTCTTGCAACATGCATTTGTTATTTACGGAAAACACACAGGTTGTTTGATTAAAATGCTTAGGGTATCCATTGTTTTTATAGTTTTTTGGTTTTACATTAGTTTTTCTTCCATTAAACAAGTTTTCCCAATTTCCATCAACGATATAATTATTTGGAATAAATGAAAAGAAATCTTTATTATTTTCAACAACTGTTTTGATCTTTTTTTCATCTTCTTCCGTCAAATAAACTCCATCATAACAGCACCATGCTTCACAGTTTTTACAAAAATTAACTATCTTATTTTTATCCATTTATCTTCCCCATTGTAATGATAACATAAAGCACAAAAATGTGTCAATTTTTATCAAAAAAATAGCAGGATCTTTACACCCTGCTTTGTTTTGAAATGTTTAGCACCACCCCAATTGCACACATAAACACAGCCACACTTGTTCCACCAGAAGAAATAAACGGAAGTGGAAGCCCGGTCGGTGGAATTGAACCTGTAACAACAGCCACATTCAAAAGTGTTTGAACGGCAATGACGATGGCGATTCCACTTGCAAGCAAGCACCCAAATCTATCTTTTGCAGAAAGAGCAATTCTAAAAATCAAAAACACAAGAAACGCAAAGACTAAAAGCAAAAGTGTTGCACCAAAAAAACCAAATTCTTCTCCTATGATTGAAAAGATGAAATCCGATTCGGCAAATGGAAGAAAGAGATATTTTTGTCTGGAATTGAAAAGCCCAACGCCAAACATTCCACCATTACCAAGTCCATAGAGTGATTGAATAAGTTGAAACCCTTCCCCTTGTGGAGACTTCCACGGATTTAAGAATGCAAACAGACGCTTAAGCCTGTATGGTTCGATAGCAATCAAAAAAGGAACTCCTGCGCTTGCCATACCAGAAAACAAGATTGCGTGTTTTTTTGACATGCCACCAACAATCAACATAAAGAAAGTTGTAAATGCAAGACACATTGTTACACTCATGCTTGGCTCAATAATCACAAGCACACACAAAAGCCCAGCAACACAGAGTGGCGGCAGAAGTCCCTTAAGTGTTTTGACTTTGTCATGATTTTCAGAAAGGTAAGACGCCAAAAACAGAACAAGTGCAAATTTTGTAATTTCTGACGGCTGAATTGAAATCCCAAAAATGTTTATCCATCTGCTTGCACCATAACTTTGCACACCAAACCCGGGGACAAAAACAAGCACAAGCATTGCCACACAAATTGCAAGAAGAAAAAATCTAAATTTTTTGAGCAAATGATAATCAAAAAAAGCAAAAAAAATCATGGCAAAAAGTCCAAGCAAAACACCAAAAATCTGCTTAAAAAGAAAGAAAAATTGATTTCCGTATCTAATTTTTGCAGAATAACAGCTTGCACTATAGACCATTATGCAACCAAAGACAACAAGAAAAATCACAATCAAAAACACACAAATTTGGTTTTTGCTTAGGCTCATTTTTTTACTTTTACTCTTCATTTAAGAGCTCCAAAACATATTCTTTAAACTTGTCTCCACGATCTTTGTAAGAAGAGAATTCGTCAAAACTAGAACATGCTGGCGACAACAAAACCACATCTCCACTTTCGGCTTGCAAACAACTTTCTTTTACGGCAAGTTTAAGGTTTTTTGCCACAACAAATTTCTGCCTGTGTTTTTCTGCACACTTTGAAATGTTTTTTCTTTCCATGCCAAAGCACACCACACATTTTATAGAAAAGCCACTTTCAAAAATTTCGTCATATTCAATATCCTTACCCATGCCACCAAGCAAAAGCACAATAGGTCTGTCTTTAAATGCCTGCAAACACGCAAGAGTCGATGCAACATTTGTTGCCTTGCTGTCATCAACATATGTGGCACCTTTCACATCTCCCACCACTTCCATTCTGTGAGACGCCGTTTCAAAGTTTTCTATCGTCTTTTCAAAAACTTCTTTTTTTACCTTGAAATGAGAGCATATCGCCACACTTGCAAGCACGTTTTCCAAATTCTTTTCGCCCTTAAGTTTGATTTTGTCGATGTCCAAAATTTTCTTCTTTCCGTTGCAAATTGTTTGATTGACAATGTTTGTTCCGTGCTTTGTCTCTTTTTTTGTGAAAAATTTAAAATTTTTGTGGACAATCATCTGTTTTGTTTCTTCGTCGTCCATATTCAAAATCAAAACATTTTCGTTTTTCATGTTTTGAGCAATTTTTTCTTTTGCCTTTTTATAATTATCAAAACTGCCATGCCTGTCCAAATGGTCAGGCTTTAAATTTAGAATACACGCAATATTGGGCTTAAACAAACTTGAAAGTTCCAACTGAAAACTGCTGATTTCGCATACGATTATGCTGTTTTTTGTGGTCTTTTCTGCGATTGCTGAAAAAGGAAGCCCTATATTGCCACACAGAAAAGCATCAAAACCCGAATTTTTCAAAATTTTGTATGTCAAAAGGCAGGTGGTCGTCTTTCCGTTTGTGCCCGTTATTGCAATAATCTTTCCTTTGCACAAAAGATAGGCAAAATCTATTTCACTTAAAATGCGCACTCCGTTGTTTTTAAAGTGCTCCAAAAGTTTGTTTTGGTTTCCGTTAACACCGGGACTTACCACAACACAATCATATTTTTTAGAAAAAGGGTCTCTCTCAAACCCAATGTAGTTTGCAAATTCTAAGTTGTCGTCATAAAAACAAACATCTGCGCCCTTTCTTTTTAAGACATCAACAACAGCTCTTCCACTTTCTCCAAGTCCATAAACCAAAAATTTTTTGCCCTTAATTTTCATCTTCCTACCATAATTACAAAACGGCAATCATGCCTGCCAAAACGGACAGGCAACACACCATTGTTATAACTATATATACGAAGACAATTCTGTTTTCATGCACTCCCTTTTGCTCAAAATGATGGTGGAGTGGAGCCATAAGAAAAACACGCTTTCCCGTTCTTTTAAAATGCAAAACCTGAATAATGTCAGAAAGGGTTGAAAGCACAAACATTATTCCCATAATCGGAATTAAAAGTTCAAGCCCACTGACAAGTCCTGCCACTCCAATAAATCCCCCAAGCGCCAAAGAGCCCGTATCACCCATAAAAATCTTTGCCGGAAAGCAATTTTTTGTCAAAAAGCCAAGAATTCCACCACAAAGGCCAAAGCATACCAACGCCAAATTGCTTAAATTTGCATCTTTAAAAAGTGCAAGAATAATTCCAAAAAACAAAATGTAAACAAAACTTGTTCCACCGGCAAGTCCATCAAGCCCGTCTGTTAGGTTGACGCTGTTTGTTGTTGCGACCATAACCAAAATGGCAAGGGGAATAATACCCCAACCAATATCAAATTCAAGTGAAAACAATTTGACGCTTGTCCTTTTTGACAAATATAAAAACACAGCAACAGCAATCGCAACGCCAACTTGTCCAACAATTTTTTGATACGGCTTAAGGCCTTCGTTTTGGTGGTGTCTGATTTTGATAAAATCGTCCATAAAACCCAAAATTCCATAAGCAAAAGTTATGATTATCACAAACCAAGATAAGATTTGATTTTCTTTTACCATCAAAAAGCAAGAAAACAACATTGCAAGCAAAAAGATTGTGCCACCCATGGTTGGAGTCCCCTGCTTTGATGCGTGCTTGTCCACGTAATGTAAAATGCTTTGAGATGCTTTAAGTTTTTTGCAAAGCAAAACAACAACTGGAGCTATCAAACAAGAAAAACACAAAGACAAGACTCCAACAACAAGATATCTAATAAGCATTTTTGTCTCCCCCTTTTTCAATATTTTTGTCTCTCAAAAAGTCTGCCAAAACTTCAAAATCGGAATATGGTCTTTTTTCGTTTCCAATCTCTTGATATTTTTCTGCGCCTTTTCCGGCAATCAAAACAATATCTCCTTCCTTTGACAAAAACAGCATTTTTCTTATTGCGCTTGCCCTGTCAAGCTCTACAAAATGTGGTTTTTTCATGTTTTTTTCGATTTCGGAAGCAATTTTTTGTGGATCTTCACTTCTTGGATTGTCATTTGTTATGCAAACGTAGTCAGCATATTTTTCAGCAATCTCCCCCATAATGCTTCTCTTTTTTGCATCTCTATCTCCACCACAACCAAACACGACAAAAACATTTTTGTCCGTCAAATCCCTTGTTGCCTGCAAAACATTTTTAAGTCCATCAGGCGTGTGTGCATAGTCGACAACAACATACGTCTCTCCGACTTTTATGATGTTAAATCTTCCTTCAACCGGGCAGACAAAATTTATTCCGTCAAACAACTCTTGATTTGAAAGTCCCAAAATTTTGCAGGTTGAAAGAGCAGCCAAAGAGTTGTAAATGTTGTGCTTTCCCACAAGGTTTGTTTTGATTTCAAAAACGTTGTCATTTATGTTTGCAACAAAAAACGACCCGTTCAAATCGCACATCAAATCAATGGCAAAACTATCACATGGGTTTTCAATCCCATATGTGCAGATTGGAATGTCTATTTTGGAAAGATTGTTTTTGATTTTTTCATCATCAACACACGCAACAGCACGTTTTGCATAGGTCGAGGATAGAAACTTAAATTTTGTCTCTGCGTATCTTTCCATGTCTCCAAAATAGTCAAGGTGATCCTGTGTTATGTTGGTCAAAATTGCAACTTCAAATTTTATCCCCCAAATTCTCTCTTGGTCGATTGCATGAGCAGAAACTTCCATCACAACATACTCCACACCAACCTTTAGCATGTCGGCAAAAGTTTTGTTTAAAAAGTCGGCGTCTGGCGTTGTCAACGGACAATCAAACTTCTTTCCACCATAAAACACCCCATTTGTCCCAACAACACCAACATTTCTTCCGTTTCGCTTTAATATTTCTGCAATAATATGTGAAGTCGTTGTCTTTCCGTTTGTTCCGGTGATTCCAACAATTTTAAGTCTCTGGCTTGGATTGTCATAAAATATTGCGCACGCTTCTGCGAAAGTCTTTCTTGCATCAACGACACAAATATAGTTTTCAACCCCACTTTCAAATTGCCCAACAACGATTTTTGCCCCATTTTTTATTGCAACCATTGTTCTTTCTTTTGCTATCTTTTCGTCCCTTGCCAAGCAAAAATAGACGTCAACGTCCACGTCGTTGCAGTTTTTGGAAAAAGTTTTGATTTCAAAGTCTTTTTCGACCTTTCTTTTTAACAATTGTGATAGAAGCATATTTTTCTCCTTTTCACAAATATTCTAGTTTTTTTTATTGCAAGTTGTGTTTAGTGGTAAAAAATACGTGCTTTTTAGACAAAAATTGTGCCTACTTTTTGCCGACAAAATCCATCTTTTCAAACAGGTCAAGTGCATTGTTTTCAAAGGTTTTTGTAAGTTTTTCTTCTTGTTTTCTCTCTTCAACACTCTCTTCTATCAAGCACTCCAAAAGCTGTTTAAACGAAATATCTTTGAAAAGATAAAATGCAAGAGACCCGGGTATTGTGTTTATCTCATTCAAAAACAACTTTTTCTCTTTTTCGTCATACAAAAAGTCGACTCTGACGACTCCACTGCACCCAACAATTTTATACACCTTTTCTGTGAGAGCCTTTATTTTTCTTTCAACGCCCTTTTTTGCATAACAAGTTTTGGTGTTTCTGTCCACATACTTGTTTTCAAAGGAATAAATCTCACCTTTCAATTCAACTTCGGAAACTTTTGAGGAAAAGTAGTTTCCTTTGTACATCAAACAAGCGCAATTAAACTCTCTCAGGTTTTCAACTTTCTTTTCGACAAGGACCTTGTCGTCAAATTCAAAAGCAAATTTTATGGCATCAAAAAGCTCAATTTCGTCTTTGCACACACAAACACCTATGCTACTGCCAAGCCTTGCTGGCTTTACAACAACGGGATATCCAATTCTCTTTGTCTTTTTTGAAACTTCCACATTGTCAATTTCTTCGCTTTTGACAAAAAAATAGTCCGGCGTGGCAATTCCGTTTGCTCTTAAAACATCTTTTAAAAAAACTTTGTCCATGCACAACGCAGAAGAAGCCACCTTGCAACTTGTCTGTGGTGTAAAACAGCTTTCAAAAATCCCCTGCACACAGCCGTCTTCCCCGATATGCCCATGGCAACAATTCAAAACAGACAACACTCTGCAAAACGGAATATATTTTCCTTTTTTCTCTATAAGAAGCACATCATGGCCTAGTTCCATAGAGACTTTTTTCTTCTTTTTTGCTCTTTTGTCAAAGTCTGTGTATATTTTTTTATCAGACATATTGTCTGCTGTCCACCAAGTTCCACTTCTGTCAATATAAACAGCCAAATATTCGTATTTTTCTGGCAAAAAGGCCATTGTTTGAAGTGCAGTGATTATGGAAATATCATGCTCCACACTCTTTCCACCAAACAAAATCAAAACTTTTTTCTTCATAACACCACCTTATTTTATGTTGTCTGGGAAGTCGTTTTCAAAAAGAATGTTATCCCCAGGAAAAATTATACTTTTCAAAAGCCCTTGAAGCTCTTTTCTTCCACTTGCAAACAATATTTTTTCTTTTTTCATTCCTGCCTTAAAAGCACCTGCAAAAAGACTCTTTTTGTTTGTCTCATTTTCAATGATAAAGATGTCAGCAACATCTGCAACCTTTTCTCCGGCCAGATAATTGATTTCAAACTGCTTTTTCCCAAGTTCAACAATGCCTGGAGAGACAACAATCTTTCTCCCCTTAAACTTTGACAAAACTTCAACTGCTTCGCAAAACCCATCAATATTGCTGTTGTAGGAGTCGTCAATCACGTTTACCCTGCCCTTTATAAGTTCCAATCTGTGTGGAGTTGGCTTGAGACTGCCTATTGCGTTTTTTATCTGCACAAGGCTCACACCCAAAACATACGCCATGGCGCTGGCAACAACGACGTTGTCAATGCTGGATTTTCCAAGCAACTTTGTTTTACATTCAATTTGGCTCTTGTCAATGCAGAGTGTAAATCTTGACCCGTTCTGATCTACAACCACGTCCTTTGCATAAGCAAATCCATCTTCTGTGCACACCAAAAACTTCTTGTATGGATATCTGCAAAACAGCTTTTGTGTCGACTTGCTTCTTCCGTTGAAAATGACCACTCCACTTGTGTTTTCACATAGTTCATATTTTGTGTTTTCAAGATTTTCTATCGTGCCAAAGGTTTGCAAGTGGCAATTCCCTACAGGAGTGATAATGCCAAAATCAACACCAACAAATTTTGACAAAAACTTTATGTCTCCCCTTTTTCTTGCCCCCATCTCCACAACAAAAAAGTCGTCAGTTTGTTTGAGTTCTTGCAAGATTGTTTTGCAAATCCCCATTGGTGTATTAAAACTTTTTGGCGTTATGCAAACATTAAATTGATCTTTTAAAATTTGAAACAATATGTTTTTTGTTGACGTCTTTCCATAGCTTCCTGTGATGGCTATTTTTTTGCATCCACATTTTTTAAGTTTTCTTTTTGCAAGAAAAATGTATCTTTGTTTTATCAGTTGCTCAAATGGCAAACCAACCAAAAATGGAACTACAACAAGAAACGGGCTAAGAATAAAAACGGCAAAAACCGACAAAAAAATATACAAAAAACTATTTATGTAAAAAATAATTAAAAATAAAATTAAATA
>CAKJYB010000063.1 GCA_918241715.1 Clostridiales bacterium | reverse complement strand
ACATATCTGTTTACTTCTTCGTCGTCAAGCCCTTCAAGTTTTTGAACGTCAGAAACCGTTCCAAGTGTAAGTGCTGACAAAACTTGAGTTTCTCCACGTGTAAACACAGCAGAGCCATGAACTCTTGGCAAAAGTCCAACTTCACACCAAATTGGTCTGATTTCTTCAAGTTTTCTTCCGTCTGGTCTTACGCCCTTATACAAAATCTTTGCTCTAACTTTTTCTTTCTTAATTTTGTATAATACGTCGTTGATTTCTCTTGTTTGTTCTGGATAAACTTCAGCAAAGTGTTCAAGAATATCGGCTTTTGCTTCTTCTTCTCTCTTTTCTCTTTCATGTCTGTCAAATTCTTCCAAAACATAGTCGTATTTCTTGTCGGCATATTCTCTTACTGCCTTTTCCAAATCTTCAGGGATTGTGTAGTAAGTTACTTTTGGATTTACTGGCTTTCCGATTTCTGCCTTGATTTCTTTAAGTCTCTTTACAATCTTTTTGATTTCTTCATGTGCAAACATGATTGCGTCCAAGAATTGCGCTTCTGGGATTTCGTTTGCTCCACCTTCAATCATCAAAACAGCTTCGTCTGTTCCACTAACCGTAAGGTTAAGTTCGCTTCTTTCTCTCTGTTCTTGGTCTGGGTTGATAACAAATTTTCCATCAACAAGTCCAACAGCAACTGCACCCGTTGGTCCAAGGAATGGAATGTCAGAAATTGACAATGCAAATGAAGAACCAAGCATTGCAAGTGGCTCTGGATTTACATCTGGGTCAATAGAAAGTGCTGTTGCAACAACAACAACGTCATTGAAAAATCCCTTTGGAAAGAGTGGACGAAGTGGTCTGTCGATAAGTCTTGAAACCAAAATAGCTTTGTCGCTTGGCTTTCCTTCTCTCTTTTTAAATCCCCCAGGAATCTTCCCTACTGAATACATTTTTTCTTGATATTCAACAGAAAGTGGGAAAAAGTCAATGCCTGGCTTTGGTGCGTCTGACATTGTTACGTTTACCATAACAACCGTGTCTCCACATCTTACCATACATGTTCCGTTTGATTGTCCACAATATTTGCCCGTTTCAAAAGTTACGTCTTTTCCGGCAATGTTAATAACATATTTTTTGTCTTCCATATTCTTCTCCTATAAAAATTTTAAATAAAAGGGAGCAAAAAAACAGCTCCCCTAAATTATTTAATTTCTCTGATGTCAAGATCTGCGATAAGCTTTCTGTAAGCCTCAATGTCTTGTTCTTTAAGATATTGCAAAAGTCCACGTCTTTTACCAACCATTTGCATAAGACCACGTCTTGAGTGATTGTCTTGTTTGTGAGACTTCAAGTGTTCTGTCAAGTGGTTGATTCTTTCTGTCAAAAGTGCAACCTGAACTTGAACTGATCCTGTGTCGTTTTCTGATTGTTTAAACTTTGCAATGATGTCTTTCTTTTCCATATTTCCCTCCATTTTTATTTTTTCTGCTTAATCGAAGTAAAGGGTCGAAGGTGTCCCAAAACTGCGAATAAGTTAATCGACTCTATAAATATATCATATATAATCTTTTTTGTAAAGGATTTTGGCAATATTAACTAAAAAACTTTACTTTCTTTTCAATCATTTCGTCTATTCTGTCAATGTAATCTGGGATAAACTTGCAGTTTGGCTCTCTTTCGATTCTGTTTTCAAGGTTAAACACTCTTTTTGAGATTGCTCCTGCTCCAATTGCAATCACAGACGAAACATCTTCCATGCTGTCAATATTGAAAAGGCAAGGCGTGTCATCTCTGAAATATCCAACATTTTCCAATCCACCAAGTTGGTGTTTCTGTCTGTAAAGATAATATGGTTTATATCCATTTTCCATAAGTGTCTTTTGAGCATATTCCACCATCTTTGGCACTTCGTCAGCAAACTTTACTTCCTGCCCCCTGATTTGTGCAGCATTTTTGATTGAAAGTGTGTGCACGGTTATATTTTGTGGATAAAGTTCCAACAGAGTGTTGATTGTCCTTTTAAAAATCCCAAGTCTTTCTCCGGTAAGCCCAGCAATAATATCCATGTTTACAACAAAGTCATATTCAAGTGCCATAGCGTAAGCATCAATCACCTGTCTGTTTGTTGTTTTTCTTCCAATACGTTTAAGTGTGGTCTCACAGAAAGTCTGTGGATTTATGCAAATTCTTGTAACACCATACTTTTTCAAAACGTCAAGTTTTTCTTTTGTGATGGTGTCAGCTCTGCCACATTCAACCGTGAATTCAACTGGAGCATATCCAATTTTTGAAAGAAGCCTGTCAAGTTGCTCTGCACTCAAAACCGATGGCGTCCCACCACCTATGTAAATTGTTCTGACAATATAGGACTTCTTTTCAATCACCTTTTTTACGGCTTCAAGTTCTTTAATGACACAATCAAGATAAGTCTCAACTTTGTCCTTGACCGTCCAGAGTTCGTTTGAAATGAAAGAGCAATAATTGCACCTTGTTGGACAAATTGGAATGTTGATAAAAAGGTCAACAACGTTGTCATTTTTTATGATGCCCTTTTGGTTTGTCAAAATCTGTGCAGTAAGTTTTGCCTTTTCAATTGAAACGTGATAATCCTTTACCAAAGTTTCAGTCAAAACGTGTGGTTTTATCTCTCCACGTTCCAACATATCTCTTGCAAATTTTGTAGGTCTAACACCAGTTAAAGAACCCCATGGAAGCGATTTTTTTGATTCCGAACTCAAAATTTCATAAAGTTGGTTCTTAAAAAAGCGTTTTAAAAGGCTCTTTTCCAAGAGTGCATCAACTCCGTTTGGCAAAACAAATTCTTTTGAAAAATCTTTTTTCTTTTCAACAAGTTTGATTGTGCTTTTTACGTTTTTTCCATTTTTAGAAAAAGTGTGTTCAATGGAAAAAGGAGTCTCTTCTTCGTCGTAAAAGAGATTTACCAAATCTTGCATGTCTTTTTCAAAATCTTCATTTTGACAAACTATTTTCACTACTCACCCCTAAACACTTTTCTGACATATTTTACTTTTTCAAAAATCTTAATCATGTTGTCAAGTTCTGCAGTGTTTGAAATCTGAACAACAATATCAAACACAAGTTCGTTTTTGATTTCTTTGTATCCAAAACCCTTAAGTTTTGACTTAAACTCTCTTGCCAATGCGTTGAGATTGTTTATGACTGAGTTTACGTTGTCTGCATAAATCTTAATCACTGCCGTAAAACTTGTTGTTGCAGATGCTTCCCACTCTGCAGGCATAAATCTTTCCGATTCCAAATATTTCAAGTTTGGACATGTGTCCTTATGAATGGTTACTCCAAGCCCACGTGAAATGTAGCCAATAATCTTGTCTCCCTTAATCGGACTGCAACAGCCGGCAAACCTGATCAGCAAACCACTATCTCCGTCAATAAGCACGCCGTCTTTGTTTCTTTTGACCGTGATTTTCTCATCTTGGTTTTTAAAAATTCTGTCTTTGTTGTAAAGATTTACAAGTCTTCCAATAATGCTGTTTACGGACAAACTCCCTGCTCCAACTTCGGCATAAAGTCCATCAACGTTTTCAAGAATAAGTGTTTTTGCAATTTGCTCAAAATAGGTTTCTTTTTCACTCTTACCCAAAACAATTCCTTTGTTTTTGAGTGCCTGCTCTACAATTGACTTTCCGACACGGATATTTTCGTCTTTTAATTCCGTCTTAAAGAAAGCCCTGATTTTTGACCTTGCGCCATTTGTCTTTACAATTTGAAGCCAGTCTCTTGATGGCCCCTTGCTGTTTGGGTTTGTCAAAATTTCAACAACATCTCCATTTGAAAGTGTCGATGTTATTGGCACAATTTTTCCGTTTATTTTTGCCCCAACACATGTGTTTCCAACTTTTGTGTGAATTGCATAAGCAAAGTCAATAACCGTTGAATCTTGTGGAAATTCCAAAACTTTTCCCATAGGAGTTTGCACAAAAATTGATTCCGAATACAAATCTACCTTCAAAGTTTCGGCAAATTCTTCTGGTGGAAGTTTTTGTGCATTTTCCATCATCTGTCTAAACCAAGTCATTTTTTGGTCAAACTTGTTTTGCCCACGCTTCTCTTTGTAAATCCAATGTGCAGCAATACCATATTCAGCAAACTTGTGCATTTCAAATGTTCTGATTTGAATTTCAAGTGGTCTGCCATTTTCTGCAATAATCGTGGTGTGCAAACTTTGATATCCGTTTGCTTTTGGATTTGCAATATAGTCCTTTACACGAAAATCGAAAGGTTTGTAAATTGCATGGACTTTCCCCAAAACAGAATAACAATCATCAACACTATCAACAAGCACTCTCATTGCAATCAAATCATAAATTGAGTCAAGTGTATGCTTTGCCTTAAGTTTTTTGTAAATGCTAGAAAAGTGTTTTTGTCTTGACTGAATCTCCCCTTTAATGTGGAGTTCATGCAATATTTTTTCAAGGTTTTGTTTTGTGACTTCAATTTGTTTTTGGTTTTCGTCAAAGTGTAAATAAACGCTATTTTTTAATTCCGTAAACGCTTTTGGCTCTAAAAGTTCAAAACAATAGTCTTCAAAAGCAAACTTAAATTTTGAAAGTCCAAGTCTTTCTGCAAGTGGTGCAAACACATCATTCACCACTTCAACATAGTCTCTGTCTTCAGTTTTAAGTGGTGATTTTATCTGTCTTAAGTCAAACAAAATTGCAGCAAGTTTTACAATGACAATTCTGATGTCTTGGCAAAGAGCAATAAAAAGTTTTCTGATGTTTTCTGCTTCGTCAGCCTTTGAATATTCACGCACATCTTTTATGGCAATAAACGTTTCAAAAAGTTTCTTTTCTGATTCTGTAAAATACTTTTCCCCAAGAGCCTCTGTCTCTTCTGGTTGTGTCTTATATGCTTGAAAGAGCACATAAGCAATCAAAACTTCGCTTTGAATCTTATATTCAATCATTGTGTCAAGCACAAGGTCAAGTCTTGGAAGATTTATGGCGTCAATAAAACACTTATCAAGCAAGATTTCATCGTTTTCTGTAAGCTTGAAACTAGAGTGGATTTTTTCCAAAATAATCAATTTTTGCTCTTTTTCTGTCATTTTTCTCCCAATGCGTTTTTAAACAATAATAGTTTATTATAAAGTTTTGATTCTGTCAACAATTTCTTTTCTTTTTCATTCTCTTCAATGTCAAATGGTGCATCACTTTTTACTTCAATAAGTCCAAGTTGTTTAAACACCAAAAATGCAACGTAGAATGTGTCAAAACTGATCTTTGAAAGATTTTTAGATGTATACAAATCAAAAATGGAATAATTCTTTGTCATTCCCTTGTTTACAAGTGCCTTATACACTCTCCCAAAAGTCTCTCTTGAAAGGTCAATATTTGCAAATCTTTGGTTGTCAAATTCTCTTTCCATAGGCACATATATTTCGGCCTTTGACACCTTGTTGAGTTCGGCAATAAAGCCTTCATCAAGCACAGGTGAAAGGAAGACAATTTTGTTGTAATTTTTTGCCCATTCCACTCCATCTGGAGAAAGAAGTAGGCTGTTAAATCCAACACACCTATCACAACAAATTCCAATGTGATAAATATTTTCTTTTGAATAGTTTTTAGAAAAGTTTACAAAGTCATAAGCCGAATATGCAACAAAAGCAGTTCCAAACACCTGATTTTGAGTTCCGGCAACAAAATTTAGAAGTTCGTTCTTTGGATAAAAGAAGAATTCTGCCTTGTCAGTTTTGTCATACAAAAGCTGTTGGTATTGAATTGGATAACTAAACATGTGTGCATTATCAACGATAAAACTTCCACAATCAAAATCACACACCAAACCTTTGCGTTCTGTCCCCTGAAATTCAAAAATAAACGACTTATAACGTGCAAACTTGAGTTCTTGGTAATTTCTTACAAAGTTGAAATAAACAAGCTTTAAATCGCCAATTTTAATTTCACAATGTGTTGGGCAATATTTCATAGGGTTTATTTCAACACTATCAGAACTTATTCTAAATTTTGGTCTTGGGTTTTCACAACCATAAGGCTCCAAAAGGTCAAGTTCTTTCAAAAATCTGTCTGTTATGTCTTCACTTTTTATGTCCATGTCATAATATTTGATTGGCATAAAAACTTTGTCATTTACTTTTTCAAAAACAAAGGCGTTTACTCTGTTGCAAAAATCTTCATAATGCTCTCTTTTAAGTGTCAATCCTGCAGCCATAGTGTGCCCACCAAATGTCTCCAAAATGTCTTGCATAGAAGAGAGAAGTTCGTGAATGTTTATGTCGTCAATGCTTCTTCCACTTCCGTGCAATTCTCCATCAACAAGCGAAAACAAAAACACTGGTCTGTGATACATTTCAACAAGCCTTGCACACGCAATCCCCAAAATGCCCTGATCCCACTTTTTTGAAGCAAGACACAAAACCCTTGTCTTTGAAAGGTCCATTTTTTCGATTGCTCTTTCGCAGTCATCCATAATATTTGCAGAAAGCTCCTGCCTTTTAAGATTGTGCCTTTTTACTTTTTCAAGATACTTTCTTGCAACAACAGGGTCTTCTGTCATATACAACATCAAACTATCACTTGCATCACCCATTCTTCCAGAAGAGTTGATTTTTGGTGCAACCTTGAAAGCGATGTCTGTTGCTGACGGATTGGAAAGAGAAACCTTGTTTTCCTTGAGCATCATTCTGATTCCAAGTGGAAGTTTTTCAAAGGCATGAAGTCCAAGTTTTACAATGTTTCTGTTTTCTCCAGTAAGAGAAACAATGTCAGCGATGGTGGCAATAGCAGCAATAGGCAAAAACTCTTCTGCTTTTTTCTGTCCCAAAAGAGCTTCGCTGATTTTGTAAGCAAGACCCGTCCCACAGAGTTCTCTAAAAGGATAATCTTGCCCTTCAATCTTTGCATTTAAAACAATTCCGTCAGGTAAAATTTCTGGTATTTCGTGGTGGTCTGTCACGGCAATCTCAATGCCCTTCGTCTTGGCATAAGCCACTTCTTGATAACAAGAAATACCGCAGTCAACCGTGATAATCAAATCCGGTGCAAACTGCTTTTCAATTTTGTCAATAACGTCATTTGTCAAGCCGTATCCGTCCACATAACGATTTGGCAAATAATAATCTGCATCAATTCCAATCTTTTTAAGCGTCTTGAGCATAATAGCCGTTGCACTAATTCCGTCAACGTCATAAT
>CAKJYB010000062.1 GCA_918241715.1 Clostridiales bacterium | reverse complement strand
CCATTTAAAAAAATATTCATTGATGTATTTCTGTCCGTGATTCTTGAAGAAATTCTTTCGTCATATTTGTCTCTCAAATCTTTTAAATCAAGATTGCTTGTGATGATTGTTGAAAGTTTTTTCATTTTTCTTTCGTTTATAATCAAATACAAATATTCAAGTGTTATATCTCTATATTTTGGCTCTGTGCCAAGGTCATCAACAAACAAAACTTCTGGTGAGAGATATTTGTTTAAAAGATCTTCGTCATGTTTCTTTTGAAAATCTTTGAAGTCTTGATTCATTTGAAATGCTGTTGTAAGCCTTATCACTTTGCCTTGACTGATAAGTTCGTTTGCCATGCAACGAATCAAAATTGTCTTTCCAACACCTGTTGGACCAGCAATATAGATAAGGTCTTTTGTTGATTTTTTGTTGCACCACTCTTTCAAAAGGGCATAGACTTTTTCGTTTCCACTTGTCTTTGTGTATGTTTCAAAATCTTCAAGTTTTTCAAAACCACTCTCTTTAAGAGAAATCAACGAAATTTCTTGTTTCAAGCACTTACACATCTGTCCACCCACATAGCCAGTGTCTTTGCAGAGATCACAAGCATAGTTTGGTTTTGCGTTTTCAAGGTGATATTTTGCCTTGATTTTTTCGATTTTTGTGGAGAGTTCTTTTGCTTTTGCTGTGTCAGGCTTTTGCCCAAGACTTTCTTTTTTTGCATTTTCAATCAAAAGCCTTGTTTGCTCTTTTTCAAGTGGGAGATAGTCCTTGTCTGCATAAAGTGGAGCAACAAGATTTTGATAGTCATTTTCTGCCTTAAAGCGTTTTTGTGAAATGTTGTTTAGCGCTTTGTTTATAAGTTCTTGACGCATAGACACTCCTAAATTTCGATTTCTTCTATGTTTTGGAAGAGAGAGTTCATTTCTTCTCTTGTGTAGCTTCTGCCTGTTGAGAAGTTTGATTTTGAGTTTGATGGCAAAATGTCAAAAGACTCTTTTGCTTGTTCTAGTGTTGTGATGTTTTTGTCGTGGAAACTTGCAAGAACAGAAGCAAGATATTGCATTGGTTGGTCTTTGCCTACAGCAAGGGTGCAAGCATAGTCAATGACATCTTCTGGAAGATGCCAGTTTTCCGTCCAAACTCTGTATTTATCTCTGTCAAATTGATTTACGTTTCTTGAAAGACCGACACTCTCCAAGATTGTTTTGATTTTCTTGTCGGTTGAAAGGACTTCGTTGAAGAATTGTGCAAGGCCGTTTTCCGTCAAAATGCCAAGTTTGTGGAACTTTTCAAGGACTTTATTCATGCCCTCAAGAGTTCTGACATTTGTTTTGAAGCAATAGTTTGAAATCTCTGCAAGCATGTTTTCTGTGAAGCCCATGCTTACCCAAACAAAGATATAGTTGTCAACAACAGGCTCCAAATTTTCGTAGTAAAGCCCAAGGTTTTTCGTCAGTGTTTTAGCGATGGAAAGGGCTTTTGTCTTTTCTTCTTCATAAAGGTCAATTTCGCTTGTTGACATAAGTCTTTGTGCATAATATTTTTCAAGCAAAATGTCCATATATGTCAAGTTTGACTTGCCTTTTTCTTTGCACTTTTTTGCAACATAACTTAAAACGTCATCACCAAAGCCCTGTTGAACCCATTTTTGATAAAGGGCACGTTCTTCAATTGATGGGGTGCGCTTGATTCCCAAAAGTTTGCATACAAATTCAAGCCCTGTCCTGAGCCCCTCAAACTCCAAAAGTCTTTCTTCAACTTGTTTTGCTGTCGTGATTTTTTGGTTTGCCCAGTCTCTTGCAATTGTGGTTATGTATGCGTAGCCAACGTTGTTTCCCTTGATGTTTACACAATAGTTTATCACCATCAAAAGGGCTTCTTTTTCCATGTGGAATCTTTCGATAATGTCGTAATATTCTCTATATTCGTTTGGGGTAATCATTCTGCCAGACAAAATTTCTTGTGCTTGAGCATTGAATGATTCGTATTTTTTTGCGTTGTATTTTTTTGTGTTGTTGATAACATCGCTGATTGGCAAATATCTCACTTCAAATGGAATGACATTGATAATTTGCACAAGCCCCTGTTCTTGCCAGAAATTGTATGCTTCTTCAACCATTTCTGCAGACAGATTGAGTTCTGAAGCAAAACTTTCAAGCGTGTTGTCTTTTGCGTTGGAATCTTGGCACTTGTAAAGGCCGTAAAGGTAGACTTTTACGTATTCTGCCTTTGCGTATGGGAGATAGTTGTTGATAAAAATGTTGTCGACTGCAGTTGTGTTGTTTGCAAGCATGTCAACTGAATATTTACAAAATGCCATAATAACTCCTTTGGTCAAGGTTTATGATAGCACAAAACTTTTGATTTTACAACTTTTTGATTGAATGTTTTAAAGCATGTTTTCATAGATTATGATATGAAAAAGTTTTTTTTGATTGTTTCGTTTGTCCTTTGTGTGCCATTTTTCTGCACAAGTTGTGGCGATGGACAAGCTAAATTAAATGAATACAAAATCACAGCAGCTTATGACGAATTGGAGCACAAACTCTCTTGCAGTCAGCAAATGGTCTATGTAAACAACACCGGCACAGACCTTGAAAAACTAGATTTGTTTTTGTATGCAAACTCCTTTGAAAAGGCCAAGAATAATGCAAGTTCGTCAAGTTTAAACAAGGCGTATTACAATGGTGAAAGTTATGGAAATATAACGATTCAAGGGGCAAGTCAGGACGGCAAAGAATGTGATTTTTCTGTCGAAGATGGACATGCGATTTTGTCTGTTAAACTTCAAAAAAGCATAAAGAAACATGAAAAGTGCAGATTGCACCTTGACTATGTCGTTTTGCTTGCAAATGTAAACCACAGACTTGGGTACGGAGAAAACACAATAAACTTTGGCAGTTTTGCGCCAACTTTTTGTGTTTTTGAAAATGGGTTTGTTCACAACAATTTTTCTGCTAATGGAGATCCGTTTTACAGCGAAATATCAAACTTTTATGTTGAAATTTCTTATCCAAAAGAATATGTGATTGCTTCAAGTGGAACGATCAAAAAAAATGACAAAGGAAAGGCAGAAATTGTTGCAAAAAATGTGAGAGATTTTTGCTTTGTTTTATCAAAAAAACTAGTGGAAAATTCAATGGAAATTGACGGCACCAAAGTATCGTATTTTTCGTGCAAAGACGACAATGCGGAAAGGCATTTAAATACGGCAAAAAATGCGCTTATTTTCTTTAATAAAAAATTTGGAAAATATCCATATAAAAACCTTTCTGTTGTGCAGGCAGATTTCTGTTTTGGTGGCATGGAATATCCAAATTTGGTTTTGATTTCACTTGATGTGGAAAGAGACGCAACTTATGATTATGTGATTGTCCACGAAATTGCTCATCAGTGGTGGTATGGACTTGTCGGGAACAACGAATTTGAAAGTGCGTGGATTGACGAAAGTTTGACTGAATATTCTTCGGCACTCTTTTTTGAAGAATACAGGGACTATGGACTTGAATATGACACAATTGTTTCAAATGCACTTGAGTCTTTCAAGCAGTTTAAGCAGGTGTACATTGATGTTTTGGGAAGTGTTGATGAGAGCATGGACAGAAGTTTAAACGAATTTAAAACAGAGCCGGAATATGTCAATTGCGTATATACAAAGGGTGTTTTGATGTATGATTCTTTGAGAGATATAATGGGGGAAAGACGCTTTTTTAAGGCACTGAAGTATTATTTCAAAGTTTTCAAATTTAAAAATGCAAAAAAAGATGATTTGATTGGCTGTTTTTGCAAATTCGGGGGAAGAGAAACAAGAAAATTTGTCCTTTCTTGGCTTGATGGAAAGGTTGTTTTTAGGTAAAAAATTTTTTTTGTTTAATTTTGTATGTAAAAAACTATTTGGTGTGTTATCATAAAACTGAAATGGAAAGAAATAAGACTGAATTCAACGAAGCAGGTTTGGAAGAGAGAGTCGTTTTGCAGAACGAACAAAACGATTCTGTATTATCCAACGATGTTGGGGATTTTTGTCTTGAAACAAACAGCAACTATGAAGGGACGGAAGCAAAACTTAGAAAAAAGAAGATTTTTGCAAGAAAACTTTCATTAAGAGTTGTTTCCACGTTTTTGTTTATGTGTGTTGCCACAGCCGTAATTCAAACTTCAATACATAT
>CAKJYB010000061.1 GCA_918241715.1 Clostridiales bacterium | reverse complement strand
AACTTTGGTTTATTTGCAACAATGAAAAACGCTGTGATTATGAATGTTGACCTTTTGGTTTCTTCCGTTCACGATACAGAAGCAAACATTGTTGGAACTCTTGCAGGAACAGCAATCAATTCTAGAATTTTGGCAATTTCTCTTAAGCCTGTTTCGACATCTGAAACCGAATCTGCACACGTTGCAATTCAAGGAAACAACATCGTTGGTGGCGTTGTTGGAATTTTGATTGGAGACAGCTATTTGTCAGATGTTACAATTTCATCGATTGATGTTGAATCTGTTTACTACCATAGTGGAAAAGATTTGGGGACAAACAGAAATGAAATTTACAATGTTTCTACTGGTGAAAACATTATAAGAACTCTTATAAATGGTGGAAGCTCAATCAAAAACAAAGTTGCAGCACTTTCATATGCTGGAGCTATAGTTGGGTTTGCTGACATTTACAACGAATACAGCGAAGAATTTATTAGATATTCTACAACATACAAGGTTACAGATTATAGCATTGTATCCACAAAGGTTTTGGACTCTGTAAATATTTATGGAGAAGTAGCCGGTGGACTCTTTGGATACGTTGGTGTAAACACAATGGTTTACGATGCTTCGATTCAGCTTAACGCAAATCAAGCAAAGAGTAATCCATCTTATATCATTGCAAAAAATCTGTTCTCTGGTGGTATTGTTGGAGAAAACTATGGTGCGTTGCACGCTGTTTATGCAAAACACTCCACAGAGCTTCAGACTTCAATTGAAAAAGAGGCTTCAGGAAACACAAACAATCAAAGCAGGTATTATTCCGGTTCTTTGAATGTTGAAAGGGGACAATCAACAATATTCTGCTACAAAGATGCATCAGATAAGGGTTATACGGAGAGAATTTGCAACCCTATGTTTATTGGTGGTCTTGTTGGATATATGGGTGGTGGATTTATCTATGTTGGATACAACAAACTCAATGTTGTTTCATATTCAAGAAACACAAATGCAGTTGGTGGAATTATTGGTCTTCTTGGAAAGAACAACAATACTTATGCGCTTTCAATTCTTTCACGTGGGGAAGTTACAAACTACTTCTTATATGATTTGTATTCTGCTGGAGATTTGTATGCAGATTATGGATATTCAGGTGGAATAATTGGAAAACTTGCATACAAGGAAACGACGGAAGACGCAATTGGGACAACGCCTATCGTTACAATGAAAAACGTCGTTTCAGTAAACTACTATGGATATTCTGCTTCAAATCGTGCACTTTTGTCTGACACCAGAACGGGAGATGAAGAAGAATACATTAGTGATAAGCACTATGTTTTGATTGGTGGAATTTACAACGCACAGAGCACAACGGCAGAAGATTTTGAAAGAGACAAGAAATCACTTAATTCCGACCTTATTCTTGTTACAAGTTATAATGACAAGGCAATAAATGCCTATAATGGAGCATTTGACTCTAGAACAGGAGAATTGACCGTTGGTGGATATGATTCAATCAAATTCTCTGGTGGAACGGCAAAACTTAAATACTTCAACTTTGAAAACAAAGCAGAAATTGACTATAAAGGGCTTTTGAGTGTCGACCATGTTGTTTCACAAAACAGCTCAATGTCTTATTCCTATGCAAGAATGTATTCTTACTTCCTTCAAAAAGGATGGGAAGAAAAATATTGGAATCATGTTCAAGATACGCTTTTGCCAGAGATAGAACTTCTTCCAAAACTTACAGTTATGTATTGGGATTGGAACAATACCGAAACGGTTTTGAATGCCATGAAAGACCAAGGACCAACAATTATTATTCGTGGTAAAGTTAGTGAAGACTCAAACGAAATTATGGATATTGACCTTAGAGCAGGGTCCGATTTGTATAATAGTTTGCCAAGTGAACTTAGAACCAGAGACAGCTGGCTTTCATCATTTAAAGGAAAGTTGTATTCTTACAATGCCTACATGAATTCTCTTGAAGGTGGAAAAATTACACATGCTGTTGATGGTGGTGGAGAAGTTGGAAAAGGTGCAGGAATAATTTTAGACAAGTCTTTCTGCGACAACTTTGAAGGTGTGATTGTTGACAATGTTTCATTCTACTTCTCCGGAAACAGAGCACAAGTTGTTCATAAAGCAAAGGATTCTATTATAAGAAATAGTGAGTTTGTTGTTAATGACGATGTTGTGTTGGAGACAAAGAATCTTGATTCCGACAGCGACGTTATTGAAAACGGAAAGATTTATGCCGCAGGGCTTGTTTGTGATATCGCTGTGTCAACGTTATTTAACACGGACAACATTTTGTTTAGAAAAAAAGATGTTTCTGTAACGTTTAAAGCAACAAAGAATGAAGCTGACGAAGAAATTGCTGATGAGATTTATCACAACGCCGGATTGTTTGCAGGATACTTCAAACAAGACTCTCAATTTAATGCTGTTTCTTTGCAACAATCTGATATAACTATTTACAACTATGTGGGAGTGCCAGACAAGGAGTCAATTAAGTTTGACGTTTTGTATGACATTTCAGAAGCCGTAAAATGTAAAGAGTTTAATGGTGGATTCTACATCGGTAAGGCTACAAGAAACAAACTTGCAAAAATGAACCTTGAAATGACTCAACTTGTTGGAAGAATGAATATCAATATCAAGCAAAGCGCTTCAGGGTATATTGCTGACAAGTATCATGTAGAAGAAACAAATATTGGGGCATTCTTTGGAAGTCTTGTAAATGTAAACTATATTTCATATTCCCCACCAAAAGAAGTTGATGGAGCATTTGCAACAAAGAATATATACGTTGAAACTCAGCAAGCTTCAAAAGATTTGTTGTATAAGACAACAGACAAATTGAATGTTGGATTGATTATCGGACATATTTCAAATGCATCGCCATTGATTACTGGTGTTGTAAAAGTGAAAGGAAGAATCGGAAGAAACGACCAAGGCAGACCAGTTATTTCGAAAGAAATACATGCCGGAGCAGTTGTTGGTTGTGTTAACGCTTCAAGCCTTAATATTGCCGGATTTATCGTTGATGATTACTTTGTTTATGCAAATATTATTGGAGAAAGCAAAGACAACTCAATCGGTGGATTTATTGGATTTGCATCTTCAAGTGTTGTCGACATTTCTGATTGTGGAACCATTACGGGAGAGATAAAAGTTACCGGAATGAATAGTTCCGATCAAATAGTTGATGGAAGCACGATCAATGCAGGTGGAGTTGTTGGAAAGGGCTCTGCAAGTATTATCACGCTTGTTGGGGCAATTGATAATCAGGTTGACTTTGATGTCAGAACAATTGCAGAAGCAAACGTTGGTGGCTTCGCAGGAAAACTTCAAGATGCAGAAGTTTTGGGAGAATCTGCGTCCGTTCTGGAAAAAGGATTTAGTTTAACAACAATTTATGCCGAAGAGTATAACGAATTTTCAGGAGATGTTGCTTGTGAAGAAGTAAAACAATTGCGCTTTGGTGGAGTTGTTGGATTTGTTGAAGGTGTAAATGATGGAAATGTGCAGACAATTAGAAATTTTGTATATTCCGGAAAATTTGATTTTACATCTACAAACAAGGAAAACCTAACTATCGGTGGTGTTGTTGGAGAAATTTCTTCTGAAAGTGGAGCAAGAAACACTGATGCAAGCATAAGCAATGTGTTTGTGTATGGCGATGTCTTTGTAAATTACAACAGCAACACATCACAACTTTTGAAATATTTCTTTGGTGGAATTGTTGGTGTTGCTCCAACAACAAACAACACTTTGTTAATTTCTGAATGTTATTCTATGCTTACAAACTTTAATGCAAGAACATCATTGTCGACAGACAGCATGTCAGAAAGACAATACAGCGTAAATGCCATTGTTGGTGCAAATGGAAGTTGCGTTAATTATAAACAAAACTATTATTCTTCAGGCGTATGTTTGGCATATCAAGAAGAGCTTGGAAACACAGACTTGCAATATACAAAAGACTGGGTTAACAGAAAATTCTATGGATATAGCTATAATGAAACAAAAATGAAATCAATGGATATATATGGAAGCGATGATGCTATTCTTGATTTGATTGACAATTCGAATTTCATTAAAAACAAAGATTTTGGTATTGGAGAAAAACTTAATCCAACAGAAATTACAAACGTACAAGAAACTATAGGGCTTTCAGGACACCAGAGCACACACGGAATTATGTGGTTCTCAATTATAAATGATCTTAACATAACATCAACAATGTTTGAAGATTTAAACAATGTTGCAGTTGTTGGAAATGGACATACGATTACGGCAAACAAAGAGCTTTCAACAGAAAATGGCTTCTTGTCCGGGACAATTTCACAAAATATAGGAGGCTCATTTAACATTGCTTCAAACTTCATTGTTAAAATCAATATAGAAGAAGACACAAACAAGAGTTATTATGGTGGTGTGTTTGGAAGAGTCTCCGGAAACTCAATGATTTATGGCGTCGGAGTAAAAGGAAACCTTTCCGTTGGGGCAAGCACAACAAACAAAGCAATAGACCTTGGTGGACTTGTTGGATTGATGTCTGGTGGATTTATTGATAACTGCTTTGTTGATGTTGACTTAATTTATCGTGCGGGAGAGTCTGGTGGACAGGCAAAAACTTCTGCTGTTGCAAACATCGTTTCTGGAGCAACAAATGTTACAATTGCAGAAACATATGCAACAGGAATGATCACACCATACTATCAATGCAAAGTAAGCAGCTTTACGTACAACGAAACAAATGCTCGTACAACATATTTTGATTGCTATAGTTTAGTTCAATATGATACAGAGAAAATGGCTGTTGGTACACCACAGGCTATTGGCTTTATCATTGGAGATGAACAAGGAGTAAATTATGGCAACAACCTAAACTCAAACATCTCTGATACATTTGTTTCTTATGGAGAATCAACAGCTACGGCAATAAGGATTGATACAGAATCTTTGAGAGGAAATTGGATTGCGGACAAATACATAAACTATGGTTATGCAACACAGAGTTTTGGATTTATGCGTCTTGCAGAAGTAAAGATATACAATCAAACACTGCAAGAAAAAGCTGAAGAATCCGAATCAGAAAAAGATGTTTATACGTATGAAGAATTGTCAATAACAGACATTGCTCAAGGGCGTGTTGGAGATGCATATTTTGCCGTTTTAAATCTTGACAAATTTAAAGATATGAAAGAAAATCTCAATCAAAGATATTTCTTGAAGTATGATATAGATCTAAACGGATATTATTATGGACATAACATACAAGATCAGCCAAGTGAAGAAGCGATGACTTCGGCATTTATTCTTGAAGCTGGTGGACATACACTTAAAAATTACAGCGATAAAGTTGGTATTTTTGGAACTATTTCTGGAAGAATTGAAAATTTGCGTATTACGGGAGCAAGAATTGTATCTGCAGAAACTTCTGAATATGCAGATATCGGTGGTTTTGATCAATATGACGCTGTTGGTATTTTGGCAAACAGAGTAGAAGGTGGAACAATAAAATCTGTTGTTGTTGAAGGAAGCATTTTTGCTGACGTAAACAGAATAGATATGATTGGTGGCGTTGTTGGTTATGTTAATGGAGCAGCAAACATTTCTGTTGTTGATGCAATTGTCATTATAAAGAGTACGCAAGGTGGTGTTTCTGGTGGCATTGTTGGTTATATGAACAATGGAACTCTCACTTATGCATCAAATGCAGGAACAATCGACAATTATATTGCAAACGGAAGCGAAGTAAACGATTTTGACGGAAAAACATTTAAAGTTAAACCACTTCAGATTAACGAATCAAACGTTGAATCTATTTCAGGAGAAGAGAAAAAGATATCTGTTATTTCTGGTGGTGTTGTCGGAGTTTTGGTAAATGGTGAAATTGAAGAGTGTTATAATGCAAACTCCGTTTTAAGCCAATTTACAAACCAAGTAGATGCAAGCAGTGTTGCTGGTGGTGTTGTTGGAATGCAATATAGCAACAACGGAGCAGAAGGTGCAGGGACGATTGAAAAGTGCTATAACACAGGCTTTGTTGGCTCTGGAAACTACAACGTTGCAACAGGAGATTCTGACAACAGAAAACCAAATGTTTCTGTTGCCGGTGGTGTTGCCGGATATACTTATAAGGCCGCAAACATCAAAAACTGCATCAACGATGGAGAAGTTCAAGCATTGACAAAAGTTTATGGCAAAGATGAGCAAAAAATAGAGATTGATCTTGATTCCGCAAGTGGAGAAGAGAAGATTAACACAATCACAAACAATCCAAAGAATTTGATTTACAACATCAAAACAATTTACAACTCAAAAACGGCTTACAGATGTGTTTATGCTTATGGAATTGCATATTCACGAAGTGGGTTAAACGATGTTGACAACACAAACATCACTTCAACTGACAACATCAAAAACGATGGAAATGTTGGAAAATATACACAAACAGACAAGATTATTTTCGATAGATTTGCAATGCTTGGAAATAAGGGGAACTTTGTTTCATCAGGCAATTATAGAAATGGAACAAATGGGACCAACAGAGATAGCAATGGAAACTACTCTTTCTGGGCAAAGTTTAGTGCCACAAAGTATGATGATTATGCACAATCTTATGGAACTGGATCAAGCGCAAAATACTATAATTATAATGGTTATGATTCTTATGGCTTTGTTACAAGAATATTGATGTCAGATTCCATTGTTAACAGACAATATGGTGATGACAACATCAGTGAAGGTCAAAACGCAACACAAGGAAACGACATATCCTACATTTACAACAATAGAATGACGAATGATGCTAATTGGGGACATGCCAGAATTTATGCGTATGGACATGGTTCAACATTGAGAGCAGATGCTCACGAAACTGAGTTTGCTGGAGCAGTTTCTGGAATCACCTTTACACCAGACTTCAACAGCACTTATCCTTTTGAGTCAACATTTAAAGGTGGAGTGGTGAAGTATGTTGAAAATGCTTCTTTCAAAGACTATGGAGAGATTCTTCAAGAAAGAACATTGTCAACTTTTGGGGACGCCACAATAAACAATAATAGTGATGATGATACGAATGGAGTAAACGCAAAGATAAAAGAAATAAACAAGAAATTTGGTTCGTCAAGCGTTGAATCAACTGCAACAACAATTAACAACAAAAATGCTGACGTTGTTTTGACATCTTCACAATTTATTGCTTCTCACGCACCAATAAAAGTTGAAGTTAACGCCACATTTACAAACATCCCTGATGATGTTTCTGTTTCATATGGATTGACAGGTAAGTATGCTTACATAGAATCGAAGACTCCAAGCGTTGTTTCAGGAGAAAGAAGAGTTAAATTTGTTGTGTTTGTTGCAAGTGATAGTGATATTGCAACACTTTCTGCAAATGCATATTACAGCAAAACAGAATCGATTGTTTTGTCAAAAGAAAACGTGATGTCAGACAACAAGACAATCTTGATTGAAGATGAACACGGGCAGTCAGGACTTGATGAACAAACAATAGACGCAATTCAAAATTCAGGGACAATTGAAGAAACACGCACGAAATACAACTCTTATGTTGTAAAGATTGATGGTGTTGCTGTTTCAAGCAGTGGAGTTTCTTTGGGGTATGACAGTCTGAAAGGTCCAAAGGTTGTGCTTACAACAGCAAGAACGGATCTCAACGGCAAGACACTTCAAATCATTTACAACAAAACTGTTACAACAGAAAATTATGGATTTGAAGTTACAATTACAAATCAAACATACAGCAGTTCTGCAAGTTCTAGGACGCTTACAGCAAATCTGACATGGGCTGATGACGAATCTGCTTTGAGAATTGAAAGAACAGAAAATGTTCAGAATGCGACATTGAGTTCTTCTTCACCAAGCTATGACTCTTCAACAAACAAAATAGACCTTACTGCTCTTCTTAACTCTCTCAAAACATCAGGTAAAGAAGTAAGCCAGCTTGTCTTTGGATATGCAAGAGTTGCTGGAACCCCTGAAGTATCTGTTGCTTACAACGAAAATGGAAATGGGGCATGGACAATTATTGCTGATAATAGCAATACAATAAACATCACAGATGGTGGAACAAAGTTGTATGTTGGTGGAACAAACTTTGCAAGCTCAACATGGAACTTGTTATACAATCTGCGTGCTACAACAGAAACTCTTGACGTAGATTCATTGTCAAAAACCTTTAGTGATATTTTGAAAGTTGATTTGACAAATATAACAACAAGTTATGTTGGTACGACTTATAGTGGAAGTTTCCGTGAAGAGCCAAATTATAACTTTGTATTCAATGAAAGCATACACACCTACCAGGTAGGAAGTGCTGATGTTTCAGTAAGCGTCCTTGGAAAACAGAATTCGGGATATCTTATCACAGAAAAGACTGGAGGCTCAATCAGTAATGTTCAACATGGAAGTGTTAACTCCGACTCTGAAACAATTTATACTACGTCATATGCAAAAACAAAGACATTCTCGGTTGAATATTCTCAAACAAGCAACAGCCTTGATGCAAGTTCTGTGTTTACTAGAGAAGAGAACGGAGAGTATTTGCTTGTAGTAAAGGAAGAATCAAAGAATGATGATACTGAAGAAATTCAAAGATACACAATATCGACAGGCGTTTTTGGTAATGAATTTGGGTCTGATTTGTCAGGGAAAAGATACGTTTTATCAACACATTACGAATCAGAAAAAGAATTTTTTACAAGGGAAACAAAAGCGTATACATCAGATTATTATTTGTTTGATTTTGACTCTAATGGGGCCGCAAAAGGAGCTTTGGTTTCGTATGTAAAGAAAGACATCAGAAAAAAGAATCAAAGTGAGGATAATTACGAAATTCAAGAAACAATAGAAGGAGAAAAGTATTACAAAGTTGTAAATGGAAACTTGTATCAATCTGACAACAAAACAACATGGACAGCAGCAAGCATAAGCAGTTTTAATGCGTATTTTGGTGAAGAGATTGAATTGTTTGGTTATACATTTAAGAATAGTGTAATCGCTTCACAAATCAGCACAAAAAAGGCTTTGTTTGTGAGAAATATTGTTGATCATTTTACAACAGAAAAGACTTATTCAAAAAAGACAGAAACAACAGACAATACTGTTGGTGGAAGAAACTTCAATCTCCATCAAAATAGCTCAGAATACGTGATTGTTGGTGGGGTAAGAGAGACAATCTTAAATGTAAGGAAACTTAATACAATGGACACAGAATTTTCTCTTGCAGAAAGAGTAAACGATTCTGACCCATACAAACTTGTTTGCGATGAGTATTCAGATGTAGTTCGTTATTATATCGTTGATATAAAACAAGAAGGGGCGAACATTACCAAAGAGAAGAAAAATACAGACGACAGGACTGCTGAGTATGTTTTGGTTGCCGAAGACATCTATTTTGATGACGGGTTTGGAGACACAAACAGCGCAAGTGTTATTGGATGCAACCACATCATCAAATATGTTGGAAACGAAAGCGTTCAGGGTTTGTTTGTTGAAAATGAAGGTGGTTTCAAAAACTTCTATGCTGTTGGAATGACGTCTCTTAGAGACATGAAAAAATCAGTCGGCTATTTGCTTGTTCTAAACAATTCTGCCGAAATTAAAGATGTAAAAGTTTACGGAAACTTGAGAAATGTTGTTGAAAACAGTTCTGGAAGTAGATATATCAAAAACGTGTCGTACACAAGATACGGCGTGAACGGAATAACAACAGAAGTTTCAATGTCTGATTTTGACTCTACAAATGCAAAGAAACTTGTATACCCAACACTTGTATATTCTGCTGATACAAACATAAAAGGTCTTAAGAGCCATGTGTCTGTTTCATTAAGAAGTGCTTATGAAGACAATGTGGATGTAAACACATTGATTGTTGAGCATGCATACCAATACTATGAATCTCACACATTGCTTATTTCTTCAGATGGAAGAGATGGGGCAAACGGAAAGGATGCAACTCCAAGAGCTGATGATGCCGACGCAACCAGAAACAAATTTAATTCTGTTGTTGTAGCCATTTCTTATGGAACAGCAGGAACAAACGGAAAACTTGGTGGTGGTATTGCATTTACGGGGACTTGGAATAATGCAAACAAGCAATCAACCTATCGCTATGGAACATTCGGACATGGTGGATATGGTGGATATGGTGCACATGGAGCCAACCGTGTATCGTCTACTGCTCCTTCAAAGATAAATGCAATTCATGTTTTTGATGGTGGTAGTGGACGCAGTGGTGGAACCACATATATGATCAACGACAGCTCGCCTTATAAGCAAATAGCAATATGCAATATTGGAATTAGAACAATGGAAACTAGCGATGGGGCTTCTGGCTATAGAGGAACAAATGGATTTGGAGTTATTATGGCTGGCACCTATACTTTCACCGATGGAGAAGAAATTTCAAACAAGTATTATACAAGAGAAAACAAAGATGGAGTTCAGTGGAAATACAATGTACCTGGTGGATGTATTTTTGGAAAAATTGAAGCCGCTTCTGTTGCAAGTGGTTCTGGTGACGACAAAAAATATGCACTCTTTAATTATAGATGGGAAGGGAATGCTGGATTCCTTGGCTGGGGGAGTGATTATCTTTTTGGATTCCATGGAAGAGATGCGTGGATAAATCAAGTTACTAAGAACGATTCAAATGACAATAAATCATTGCGATATATAACATACAGGAACAGTAGTTTACAATGTTATTATGTTTCAGAACAAAAATTCTGGAGATTTATGGGTGGTGGACTTAATATGGAAAGCTCACTTCTGTTTGCAAAATATGACATTGTAAACAACGTATAAAACTTCAAGTGTAGAAACTTAAGATAAGGAGAAAAATGATGGAAAAGAAAGGAAATATTCATGCTGGGCATCGTGAAAGACTGACAGAACTTGTTTTGAATGCCGGCATTGACAATGTCAGTGATGTTCAGGCCGTGGAATATTTCCTTACCTACATCTTTCCACGTGGTGATGTCAATCCGTTGGCTCACAGATTGCTTGACGAATTTGAAACATTTTCAAACATCATCGATGCAGATGTAAACGATTTGATGAGAGTGGACGGAATCAACAAACGTTCTGCTCAAAAGATTGTAAATTTTGGGGAACTATTCTATTTTTACACAACTGCAAAAATGAGAAGAAAGACAATCGTAAAATGTATGGCAGACTTGGTTGACATTGTTGAAGATTATTTGAGATTTAGAAACACTGAAAACATGATTTTGCTTGGTATAAGTGCAAGTGGAATTGTCTCTCAAAAACGTAGAATCAAATCTGGCAGTTCTGGCCATGTTGAAATTTCTGCAGTGGAACTTGCTTCGTTTTTGGCTTCGGCAAAACCGGCATCACTTGTTGTTGCACATTGTCATCCTTACGGCAAAGCTATGCCATCTGAAAATGATGACAACGCATTTGTTGCAATAAGAAACTTATGCACAAGTTGTGGTGTAAACTTTGTCGATTCGTTTATAGTTGGAGAAGATGGAGTTTTCAGTCAGGCTGACAACAGACTTGTCAGGGCATATTGTGATGTTGAAAAACTTAAGACAATGTTTACTAAAAAATAAAAGAAAAAACTGCAGAGATGCAGTTTTTTTATGTCCGAAATCAAATTTTTGCTAGTTTTATGAGAAGAAAAATTGTCAAAGACCCCAAAATTCCACCAAAAAACGCCGATAAAAAGCAAAACAGACATTTTTTGAAGAATGAGCCATTTGGGGTTTCATTTTCGGTTTTTGGGCAGGAATTTTCCAAAATATCTAAACCATATGGTAGGACGGCGATGCAATATGTGTCGTCATCATCATATTTTATGGAAATCATGTCTTGCCTTTCAAGAAAGGTAAGAATGTGTTTTAGGTTTTGTTTGTCTGTGCGATAGTGCTTTGGCATAGAAAAAATTATGTCGGACAAGTCAAAGATTTTGTAGTTTCCATTTTTTGCTTCTTTTGACAAAATTTTTAGCACGATTTTAGATTTTGTGTCAATCATATATTTATGTTGTTGAAAAAATATGGACTTATTCGTCTGTATTTTTTTGTTTGTTTTTGGCAAAAATTTTGACAAATGACTAGAAAAGAAAAACTTGTTATGGCATATCTTTGTGGTCGTTGTCAAAAAAACAAAACCTATCTTATTTCTCCACAGGAGATAACTCAAGCGCTGTCAAAAAAATATGTTTTGTCGATTGAAGAAATTGATGAAATTATGGTTTATCTTTCAAACGAAAATTTTATTGATTTTGTTGTGTCAGATGGAAAAAATGGATATTTTTATTGTGTAAACTTAAAAAAGTCCGGACAATCATTTTTGAACGACATAAAAAAGAAAAAAATTACGCTTGGAATGCTTGTGCTGAGAAGTTGTTTTTTGGCAACAGTTTCTTTTGTGTTTGGAGTTTTGCTTCGTGCCATTTTTAAAAAGTGATTTATTTTGGTGCAAAAAAAATCTTTGTGTGTTATAATATTTCTATGGAAGAAAAATTTAAACTGGTGTCCAAATACAAACCATCTGGAGATCAGCCACAGGCGATTGAAAAACTTGTTGATGGACTTAATGATGGGCTTAAAGATCAAGTGCTTTTGGGAGTTACTGGCTCCGGAAAGACTTTTACCATGGCAAACATTATTGAAAAGGCGCAAAAGCCAACATTGGTTATTGCACACAACAAGACTCTTGCAGCGCAACTTTGTAATGAGATTAGAGAGTTTTTTCCAAACAACAGAGTGGAATATTTTGTCTCTTATTATGATTATTACCAGCCGGAAGCTTATGTAGCGGCCCGCGACCTTTACATCGAAAAAGACTGTGACATAAACCGCGAAATTGACCAGATGCGTCTGGCGGCA
>CAKJYB010000060.1 GCA_918241715.1 Clostridiales bacterium | reverse complement strand
GTATGTTGACTATATCAAAAACTTGTCTTACAACAACTTCTTTAGAATTGATGCAAGAGTGGAAGTTGGAAACAAGGCTTATGACGCAGTTGTTTCAATTGACAAATCAAGTGATCTCAAGGTTAAAGCAAGGGCAAATGTTGAAGGTGTTGATGTTTGTGTTGTTTACCTTGACGACGTTGTTTACCTTGACGCTGGAAGCGTTAAACTTTCATTTAAGACAGAAGACTACAGAATGTGGGAAAGAGAAATTGCACGTTTTGTTGAAAACAGAACATCAAAGACGATTTCCGAAGTTTTGAATGAGCTTACAGACAAGGTTTTGGAAGAGAAAAATCTCAACGATTTCGATTTCAAAGAAAAGGCAATGGAAGTGCTTTCCGGAATCACGGGGACACAAGATCTGACAAAGATGCTTCCAAGTCAAGCCGTAGAAAACGACAACTCCTTTGAAATGGTTTGGGAGAGTGGACTTGTTTTGACTCTTAAACAAGACCAAAACGTGTTTGCTGGATTGACATTAAACGGAAATAACTATTTTGTTGATATTTCAATCTCAAGCAATTGCGAAGATATCTCTGTAAGTGGAGATTATTATGATGTTTCTTCACTTCTTCCAATGTTCAACTTCGTTGATGAAGTTTTGAGAGCAGAACAGGTTTCTGGCTCTGCAGAAATAACATATATGGGATACACTTTTGATGTTGACTATGTTGTTGATTTCTCAAATGGGCTTCTTGCAAGAATTGATTTGAAACATGATTTAAAGACAATATCTATTTTTGTAAACACAGAAAAAGCATTGATTTGCGTTGACACAATTGCTGTTGAAGCAGAACTTGACAAACTTGACACATATCTTGGACAAATCGAAAGAATTGCCGGAATTGAAATCCCAGAGTTAATCGTTGAGATGGACGTTGACAAAGACAAGATTGTTGGAGTTTTGATTGACGTTCTCAACAACTTAAATTTGACAAACGAAGGCGACACAACAATTGTTGAATATAAGGGACATAGCGTAAGACTTGGCTTTGCAGGCAGAAGCGTGCTTGTTGGCTATGATTGGAATGACGCAAATGTTGTTGCAGAAGTTTATGCTTCAAACGAAGAAATTGAATTACCGGTTGCAACAGACACACTTGAAGATGTTTTGACAAAAGTAGAAAATATAAAGACATATATTGAATCAAAAGAATATGCGTTTGACTTTGCAGTAAACTACAAGAACACAAACCTTTCAGGAAGAGCACAACTTGACCTTGAAAACACAAGATTTGACGTTTGCGTAGAACTTGGGGCAAACACATTAAAAGTAAGATACGAAAACGAAACAGCATACATTGAATATGCTGGAGCAAAGATTAAGGTAAGAGTGGAAGATGCAAAATCACTTATGGACATTGTTCTTCCAATCTTGCAGGCAAACAACATTTCAACGGAGATGCCAGAAGTTGACGCAACAGAGTTTTTGACAGACTATTTTGGAGAAGATATAACAACTCTTACAATCCAAGACATGCTTGACAAACTTGCAGTTGAATTAAATGGCACACTCAGTGATTTGGTTTTGAATGCAACATTAAACACAACAAATGCACTTGACGTAAGGGCAGAAGTAGAGTTTGACGGAAACACACTTAAATCAGTTGAAGTGGAAGCAAACGAAATAAGAGCAAACATTGAAATTGTAGAACTTGACTTTGCAGAATTGAATGCAAATGACTACTACGATATTCTTTCTGCACAAGCAGGAACGCTTAAAGTAAACTACAAGGGACAAGAGATTGAAGTAGAGATCAAACTTGACCTTAAAGACAAGATATATGTAAACGCAAAGACTACACTTCTTGGTGAAGGCTTTGAAATCACAATCTTAAACAACAAACTTTACGTTCAAGTTGGAGAGATTGTTCTTGGTACAGACTTCAACAACGCAAAACAACTTGTTGACAGACTTACAGAAACATTCAATCTTACACTTCCAGAAATGAATGTAGAGTTTGACACAACCATTCTTGAAGATTTGGATATTGCAAACCTTGTTGACAACTTGATTGTTGACGGACTTACAATTTCAATCGAAAACGACACACTTGAAGTAAGATATGCACAAACAGATTTAAGTGCAACTCTTACACTTGAAACAGGCGCAACATACAACATTGAAGTACCTGCAGAGTATGAAGAACTTGAAACACTTGTTGACAAAGCAGAAAACCTTAGAGAATATATTGAAAAACAAATCTTTGAATTTGACTTTACAGCAAACTACAACGACTTTGAATTTGAAGGAAAACTTAAATACAACGGGACGGCTCTTGAAATTCGTTCTGCTGCTATGGGCGAAGATGTTTACTTTAGATATGAAGACAAAGTGCTCTATTTTGCCTATGGAAACATGAAACTCAAGTTTGACGTTTCAAACACAACAACAGCAGATATTGACTTCAACGAACTCCTTGAAAAACTCTTGGGAGACGAACTTCCTGTAAGACTTCAGTTTGGTGTGTTTGAAGATCTCTTGAGAATAATGAAAGACTACAAACTTGAAGATTATCTTGAGAATATTGTTTTGAATATTGAAGGAACAACTGATTTTGCAAAGATTGTTGTTGAAAAGAAGACAGAAAACATTTTGAATGACAGAATTCTTTCAATGGCAGTTAGATTTGCAGAAAACAAACTTGAAGGATTCAACTTAAACCTTTATGACATTCTTAAACTTAAACTTGATGTTGACAACGTAAGTGAAAGCACAATTGCAGAGTTTAGAGCAGAAGACTTTGCCGATTATAGCGAAGACTTTGTTGCCGGCACTCTTGACAGCCTTAAGGTAAGAGAAAATGTCTATGCATTTACAAGCGACATTTCAATCAGATACAGCAACAACGCATTTGACGGACAAATTACGTTGATGCTTAAATACGACGAAAATGCAGACACAATTTTGGGCAACTTTATTCCAGCAGTTCAAATCTATACAACATCACTTGGACTTGAAAGTTATATATATGTTGTTGATCAAACGGCTTATATCGACATTCAAGGATTGCAGATTTCTGCTGACCTTACAAACAGCACATTGGACGAAGTTTTGAATTTTGTTGAAGAAGAATTTGAAACAGAACTCAGCCTTGACAGCCTTACACAAACGACAAACGCATTCAAGGTGATTATTCCTGCAATTGACAAGATTTATGGCTCTTGGGTAAAACTTGTTGAAAGCGCTGTAGAATACAACGGAATTCAAATAGAAATCGATGATGCTCTTTGGTATGGAGAAAATTCAAGATTTGAAGATATCGTTTTGCAAGCATTTATCGACGTAAAAGACAATATTGTGATGCCAAAAGAAATAGTATTAGGCGCAAACATTTATGATCCAAACACAACTTTGTATGACGACTATAGTCAATATTGGCTTGACGTTGAAAGAGATATCACACATGACAACAACTTTGCAGTTTACTTTACAGACTTCAGCGTTGGACAATTTATTGACAACCTTAATGAAACGTTTGTAGAAGATTCAAACGGAAACATTTATGCTCTTAAATCAAACTATGGAACAAGCAGATTCGAAGATTATGTTTCATACAAACAAGTTTTGAAGATGGCAAAGGCTGTTCTTGCTCTTATGGACGACACAAGATATCAAGTTTCTCTTAACGGAAGCCTTGTTGACAAGGACAGAAACAAGACAAAACTTGAAGGAAACGTAAATGTTGAAATCAGAGATCTTCCAGAAGGAAGCGCAAACACAAGTGGATTTGAACTCTTCAATGGAAAATATCTCAAGGTGCTTGGAGCTCTTGGAATCACAGCAAAGGCAGACACATCAAGCGCAATGAGACATCTTGCAGAAGTGTTCTATGAGAGCAACAATTCAAGTGCACTCTATTTGACATACACGCATGGAAACTTTATTGGAAGTGGAGACACAATCAAAAAGCAAATTGCAAACTCTTCCGAAAACTTGAGAGCAAAGATCAACAATTCAAACTTGAGTGATATCTTTGCAATGATTTTGAAGTTTGCCGGTGTAGAACTTGGTGAAGAAATGAAAGACAATCTTGGACTTCAAGACTGCACAACAGACTTTAGATATTTGAGACAACTTCTTGGAATGAAAGAAAAGGAAGAGACAAACATCAACATCTCTCAAGGCGACGTAATTGTAAACACAATTGAAGATATAACAAAACTTCTCAAAAATATTAGACTTACAGAAGAATCAATTGGAAATGGACTAAACAGACTTACACTTGCCATTTCTGCAGACATCTTTGAAGATGACAATGTCGCAAAACTTAGCCTTGTCTTTGAAGACGAACGTAAAAATGGGGAGATTGAAACGCACCTTAGAAAGATTGTTGTTTCAAATCTTGTGTTTGACGGAAATACCATCAACGCAACAATCAACCTTGAAGACTTCAAGGCTGCAAACTTTGATTATGACACAACAAAGACACATATCAACTTCAGTGATTTGTCAACATTCATGGACGCAGCAGTGATGACAATCAACACACAAAACTGGGCATTTAAAGGCTCAACAACGGTTTATATTGGAAGCAGTTATTCAATCAACGTTGGATTTGACATTTACGCAAAACTTGACAGCAACAACGAACTTTATTTGTATGTAGAACTTGACGTTCAATACAAAGATGATGTAACAGGTTCTGCTCAAATCAACCCTGACTACACATCATATATTCTTCTTGGTGGAAACTATAGAAAGAGAACATCAATCCTTGAATATAGAAACGGCTATTTGACAATTGTTCAAAAGACATACGGAATTAAGACATCAGCATTTAATTCTGATTCTTCAAGATACGATCAAGTTCGTGGTTATGGACATGGCGACAATTGGATTTATTCAAAGGATCAAATTGGCGAAAACATAATGAAGATTATGGCACAGGCACTTGGACTTTCAAGAACGGTTTACGGAATTATTGAATTTGCCGTAGAAAGAATCGATGCAAACCCAACAATTGAACAAGCAATCCTTGACTTCTCAAAGACAAGTTCTGGTTATGCACTTAAGGTAAATGCAGAAAACTTGACCGGAATGAGTGGCGTTCAAGATTTGACTCTCAACATTGGTGTAAGTGCTCCATACAACGTAAAGATTGACGGAAAAGATGCCGGACAACACAGATTTATTGACAGCATTTCAACAGAACTTAAGATAGGTTCAATTCTCAGAATCCCAATCAATCTTGGATCTGTAAGTGGCGACAGCTACAGGACTTATGACGGAAAGACCATTTACACAAACGACTATTACAGAAGAGTTTATGCACAACAAATCAGAACACTTACGTTTGAAACAAATTGCGATCAATATATTGCACCAGTTGTAAGCCCTGCAGCAGAGACGATTTCTGTTGCAAGTCCAACAACATATTCACGTGATGACGGAGTTGCATTTAGAACATACACATTTGCAGGTTGGTATACAACGGCCGACTTCAAGGCAGGAACAGAGTTTGAAGGCAACATAATGCCAAATGACGACACGACGCTTTACGCAAAGTGGAATGTTGATTCGATTTACTATAGAACAATCACATTTGCAACAAACTCCAAGTATTCAACAGATTCAATCACGCAACTTGAAGGGACAACGTTTGCTCTTCCAACATACGAAACATACGTTGTTGACAACGGAATAACAAAGACAACCAGAACATTTGCAGGTTGGTATACAACAGCAAACTTTGAAAACGGAACACAAATTACAAGTGGTGTTGTTCCAACGCACAATCAAACATTGTATGCAAAGTGGAATGATTTTGTAGAATATTACAGAACAATCAACTTTATAACATACAACGAAGACAGCATTGAAAGCATCACAAAACTTGTTGGGGCACAAATCACAATTTCTGCACCACAACATGCAAAAGAAGAGACAAGCGGAAACACTACAACATTCTATGAATTTGATCGTTGGTACACAACATCAACATATCAAGCAGGGACAGAGTTTACTGCAACAACAATGCCAGCACAAGACACAACGCTTTATGCAAAGTGGAACGTGGTAAGAGTTGTAAAGACTCAAGAATTGAATGTCTATGACAACGGAAGTTTGATTGGAACAAAGAGAGCTGTTGTTGGTGAAGAAATTGACTTTGCAGAGTTTGAAAGAGTATGCTCAACAACTAAGTTCTATTTGAATTCAAATTATTCAAATGAAATTGCAAATGGCTATGTAATGCCAGACAACACACTCAATGTTTATATCAGAAACCTTTACACAATGACGTACAACTATTATGTCATTACAAATCACGCAAGCTTCACTGCTGCTGTAAAGACAGAAACTTTGTATCAAGGTGAAAGCTTAAGTTTGCCAACACAGACAAATGATTATGTTGATTACAAGAATTCTTCAAATGTCCTTGACTACAGAATTTACTACACATTCAATGGATATAAGAACGGAAGTGCTTCGGCTCTTAGTGTGATGCCAAATTATGATTATGAATTGACATCAACATATTCAACCGAAAGAAAGAACTATTATACAATTTCGTTTGATATGAACTTGGATTATATTCCAAAGAGTTGTGCCGCAGGTTGCCATTATGATAGCACGCCATCAACACCAGCATCACTTAGACTTCTTGAAGGTTCTGTTGTAAATTTGACAGCAAGCACATATCAAATCACGGTTAGAATTTGCGCAACGGCTGTTGGTTGGACGAAATACACATACAAATCAACAACATGGGGCACATCAAAACATAGCAACTATTCTGATGGTGGAAATGGTGTAACATCATGGACCGTTTCTGGAAATGCAACACTTAAACCATATTGGAAGAAACAATAAGCAAAAAAAGAAGACTAGGTTTTTAGTCTTCTTTTTTTTATTAAAAATTAAATACGAAATCAATTATTTCATGTTTTTGATATCAAAAGGAATTGATAATTCTTGCTTATATCTTTCAATTGTTTCGTCGTCAAGTCTTGCAAAAAGTGGTTTTGGCAAGTTTACTTTATGATTTTTTGAAACGTTGATTTTGCTTGCTTCTTGCCACATTTCTGGAGCATTTGGTGTGCTTTCAAAAGCAAGTTGCTCTTGCCAAATTTCCGTTGTTCTGTTTGGAATTATTGGGCTTGCAACAATTGCCAACGATTTTGCCATGTTAAGACAGAGATACAAGACCTTTTTTGCTCCATCAATGTCGCCGTTTTTAATCAGCGTCCAAGGTGCAGTTTTTTCAAGATAAGTGTTTCCAATTGAAGCGTAGCGCATAATTTCTTTGTAGGCAGCTCTAAATTCTGTGTCTGCAAAGAGTTTTGAAATTTCTGTTGGAAGTGTTTGAATTGCTTCAACCATTTCTTTGTCGTTGTCGTCAAGGTTGTTTTTGATGTCGTCAAAATCAATGCCAAGAGCACCAGCAAAGTTTTTGTTTATCATGTTTAAAGTTCTGTTGAAGAAGTTGCCATACTTTCCAACAAGTTCTGCATTTGTGTTAAGTTTAAACCCTTCATAAGAAAAGTCGCTATCCTTGTTTTCTGGGAAGATTGAAACAAGGTATGCTCTAAGTGCGTCAATGTCAATGTCGCTGTCAAGGAGAGTGTTTCCAAAAATTCCAATCTTGTGAGATTTTGAGAATTTTTTGCCTTCAAAGTTTAAGAAATTGAAGCCGACAACATTTGTTGCAAGGTTGTATTTTTTGCATGCAAGCTCCATGCTTGGGAAAAATACTGCATGGAAGTCGATGTTGTCTTTTCCGATAAAGTTGTAAATTTCGCAGTCTGGGTTTTGCCATCTGTCTTTTACCATTTCATCTCCACCAAGTTCTTTGGTGATTGAAATGTATCCAATTGGGGCATCAAACCAAACATAGAAAACCTTGTCTTCAAATCCTTTAAGCGGAACTTTGATTCCCCATGGAATGTCTCTTGTGATGCAACGTGGCTTTAAACCTTCCTTAAACCACTTGTTTGTCATTGAGTAAACATGTGGACGCCATACGTCTTTTTTGCTTTCCACCCACTTTTGAAGTGGTTTTTGCAATTTGTCAAGGCTGATATAGATGTGTTTTGTTGATTTCTTTACAGCATCTTTTCCACAGAAAGAACACTTTGGGTTTTTAAGGTCGTCAAGTTCGTATGTCTTGCCACAATTGTCGCATTGGTCGCCATACGCCTTGTCATAACCACAATAAGGGCACACACCATAGACAAATCTGTCTGCAAGGGCAATTTTGTCGTGTTCGCAGAAAAGCATGTCGCTTTCTTTTTCTATTGTGTATCCGTTTTTGTAAATCTCTTTAAAGAAGTCTGTTGTTACTTCTTTGTGTGTTTCTGTGTTTGTTCCACTAAAAATATCGAAATCGATGCAAAGTTTTTTTGCAATTTCTTTCATTTTTCCGTTCATGAAACTGATATATTCTGATGGTTCCATGCCAACTTCTTTGGCAGAGATATAACTTGTTGTTCCGTGATCGTCTGTTCCACTTACATAAATGGCGTCATTTCCAAAGGTTTTATGGAATCTTGTAAAGACATCACCAGGGAGCCAACAGCCAACAACGTGGCCAAGGTGTGGCAAACCATTTACGTATAAAAGGGCAGATGTAACCAAAATTTTTTTCTTTTCCATATTTTATCCTTTTATTGTTTTAACAATCTCAGCCACTGAAAGTTGAGACTGATTTGAAGTTTCCATATCTTTTAAAGTATATTTCTTTTCTTTTACTTCATTTTCTCCAACAATGACAACATATTTCAAATTGCGTCTGTTTGCTTCTTTCATTTTTGATTTAAAACTCTTGTTTTCATAAAAAATCTCTGCACGGATTCCGTTTTTTCTAAGTTCTTCTTCAAGAGCAAGACTTTCTGCAAACGTTTCATCAAAGTTTATGATGCCACAATCTATTTCGCTGATCTGGTCAAAATTGAAGTAGTTTTCTTGCATAAGGTGGCTAAAGAGTCTGGTTATGCCAACACTCATTCCAACGCCAGGCATTTTCTTGTCTGTGAAATAACCACAAAGATTGTCAAATCTTCCACCACCAGCAATTGCGCCAAGGTTTTTCTTTCCTGCAAAGAAACCCTCAAACACAATGCTTGTATAATAGTTGTGGCCCCTTATGATAGAAAGATCATAAATCACACGTTTAGAGCCAAGATTTTTGAGATAAGAGTCAACTTCCTTAAGATTTTCCAAGCCCTCTACAAAAGTGCTATTTTGGCACATTTTTTCAAGTTTTTTGCATACGGATTCAATATTTCCGGTTGTTTGTGTAAGTTCTATGATGTTGTTTTGTTCTTTTTCGCTTAAACCGATTTCTTTAAGTTGCAATTTTGCTTCTTCAAGTGGGATTTTGTCAAGTTTGTCAAGAACAATCAAAATGTCGTTTATTCTGTCAAGTTTTCCAAGCGTTTCCACATAGCCGTTTAAGATTTTTCTGCTTGAAACTCTTACTTCAACATCAATATTAAGTGCTTCAAAACACTTTTCCAAAAGTCTTATGCACTCTGCGTCTGCAACATAAGAAAGGGCTTCGTTTCCAATAATATCGGCATCACATTGATAAAACTCTCTATAACGACCCTTTTGTGGTCTTTCTCCACGATAAACCTTTCCAATTTGATATCTTTTGAATGGGAATGTAAGTTCGTCTTTATGCATAGAAACAAATCTTGCAAGGGGCACTGTAAGGTCATAACGCATACACATATCCGTTGAGCCTTTTGTGAAACGATAGACTTCTTTGTCTGTTTCTCCACCACTCTTTGCAAGGAGTGCTTCACTATATTCCAAAACAGGCGTGTCCAAAGGAACGAAGCAGTTGTTTTTAAACACTTCTTCGATCTTGTTTATAAGGTTTGAGAAACACATTTGCTCCTTTGGCATGAGTTCCCAAAAGCCTTGCAGTTTTCTTGGGGTGATAAGCTTGTTTTCCATAAGTTATTCTCCTATAAGACATAAATAATATAAAATAATTTTTTCTGATTTGTCAAACAACTTTTGACGTTGTTTGGTTGCAAAGTTATACACAAACAATTTCCACTTATCCACAAATTTATAAATATACACAACCATTTATGAATATTCAAACATGTAAAAATGAGTCGAAAATGGCAAAATCTGCACAAGTTATCCACATTTCCACAATTTTGTGGATACATTTTGATAAAAAGTGGTGTTTTTAGGGGGGTTTGATTTTTATGAATGTGCACAACTGAAAAAATGTTTTTTTTAGAATTTTGTAAACTTTGCATAAAGTATACATTTGTTGAATTTTTAAAAATCTGGCCTGTTATTTTAATTCTTTTTTTGCATATTCATTCATGCATTTTTTTGACGCTTTACAAGGAATGAGCTGGCATGTCCATCACTTACAAAGTAGAGTTTGTGCAAAGCCCTTGTTGCAGAAACATACAAAAGGTTTTGGTCAAGCTCATTTTTGTAGGTTTTGCTTGAAGCGTATGGGACAATGACGCAGTCAAATTCAACACCTTTTGCTTCTGCTGGGGTGGTGATAACTTTCTTGTTTCTTGTCAATGCATGAGAGTTGTCAAGGATTTTAAATTTCTTGATAATCTCACTTTCTTTTTGAAGTTGTCTGATTTGATCTCTTGTTTTGCAAATGATTGCCACACTCTGTGTTTTTGTTTTTTGATTTCTAGAACGAATATCCAAAATCTTTTCGATTGTGTTTGCGCAGTTGTGTGTTGTTACACATTCAACTTCTTCACCATTTCTGTTTACGTTTTCTGCAATATGTTTTCCCAAAATTTTTTGTGCGAAAACAGAAATTTGAAGTGTGCTTCTGTATGACTTGTTTAAATATTTGATTTTTGAGTGTGTAAGTTTTGCAAGATTTTGAAGATAGTTTGCGCTTATTGTTCTGTCAATACATTGGAAAACGTCTCCAAGATAAAGTTTTGGACAATTCCAAATCTTGTCAAAAAGATAGAAGTGGCATGGGCTGTAATCTTGCATTTCGTCAATAATGACATATTTTGCATCAAAACTTTTGCCAAGAGAAAACAAGTTTTCTTTTATCAAAAGCACTGGGGCGATATCATAGGCACCAATGGTTTCGATTTCTTCTAGGCCGATGCTTCTTAAGAAAATGTTGTAGATTCTTACAAGGTCCGTGGTCAAAAACTTGCTATAGAGTATCTTTTTTGCTCTTTTTGTCAAATCGTCCTTAAATGGGTCAGGGACATTGAATCTGTCAACAATCGTGTCAGCCAAAACATCAATTCTTGTATGTATTGGCACATTTTTAAGTTTTTTGAAGAAGATGTCTTTTATTTCTTCTTTTTCAATCACAAGGTCTCCAAAGGCCAAAGTTTTTGGAACGAAGAGATTGCAGATGTCATGATTTAGAAAGTTTTGCAAATCTTTTAAGAATTCAAAACTTGCCTTTATGGCAATTTCTTCAAAGTCTTTTTGTTCTTGTTTGGAAATAACTCTTGCAAGCATGCTTTCTCTTGATTCAAAAGGCAGGCCCAAAAGTCTTCTGGACATTTCTGTAAAAGTCGTTGTAAAAGTGCGTTCTTCGCCAAGTGATGGCAGGACGTCATTGATGTAGTCATCAAAGAGTTCGGAAGGGGATAAAACCAAAATGTCGTCGCTTTTAAGTTGGTCTCTGTATTTGTAGAGAATGTAGGAGACTCTGTGCATTGCAATAGATGTCTTTCCAGAGCCTGCCACCCCCTGAACTATGGTGTTTTCAAAATTTGTATCACGAATGAGAACATTTTGTTCCTTTTGAATTGTTGACACAATTTCGTGCATTTTTGTCGTCGTATTTTTTGAAAGTTGTTCCATCAAAATATCGTCGTCAATAACCATTTGGCTGTCAAGATAATATTTTAATTCGGAGTTTTCAATTTTGTATTGTCTTTTTGTGGAGATTGTTCCACGGACTTCACCATCTGGGCAGGTGTAAGATGTGTTTCCTGTTTTGTCGTCATAATAAATAGAACATATATCAGCACGCCAGTCGTAGACAAGATTTACGTTTTGATCATTTTGAACAAGCCCAAGACCGATATAATAGCTCTTTGGTTTGTCTTCTGTTGTTGCCTTGAAATCAAAACGACCAAAATAGGCGCTTTTCTTTTGTTTTGAAAGCCTGTCGTTTGTTTTTTCAAGAGCAACGTTTTGTTGCTCCAAATTTTCTATTGAAGTGTTTATGTCAGCAAATTCGTCATCACCCTTTCCTGCACGAATTTCGTAGTAATAGTCTGCGAAATACCTTTTTTGGTTTTGGATGTTTTCTTTGTTTGCTTTGATTTTTTTGCTGTTTGTGGCTTTGTTTTTGTCAATTTGGGCGTTTACTGATTCCAAATAAAGCCTTTCTTGTTCTAGGGTTTGTTTGTCCATGTTTTCTCCTTTTACAAAAAGGGGTATATAAGCGTGAAAGAAGATTGATTTTTCAACCTTCTTTCAAAACCTATTCTTCTGTTTCGTTTGTTTCTTCTACAATTTCTTCAACTGCAGTGTTTTGGTCAATATCTTCTGTTTCTTCTGGCAAAGATTCTTCTTCGTCTTCTTTTTCAGCAAGGGCAATACCGGTGATTTTTGCTCCACCTTTAAGTTTCATAATTCTTACGCCTTGGCTTACTCTTGAGAAGTTGCTTACGCCTGAAACGTGTGTTCTGATAATCACGCCACTATCTGCAATCATAAGGATATCGCAGTCTTCTTTGATTTGTTTAAGACCAACAAGTTTTCCGGTCTTTTCGTTGAAGATTCCGGCCTTTACACCAGAGCCACCACGTTGTTGAAGTCTAAATTCGTCGATTGGAGAAAGTTTTCCAAATGCGTTTTCAGAAATTGTCAAAATCTTTGTGTTTTCACATACAATTGCCATGTCAACAACAAAGTCTCCATCGGCAAGTTTGATGCTTCTTACACCTTGGCTGTCTCTTCCAACAGCTCTTACGTCTGTTTCGTTGAAACGGATACACTTTCCTTCGTGTGTTGCAATCAAAATGTCATCTCTGCCATTTGTGATGTCAACGCCGATAAGTTCGTCTCCTTCAACAAGTTTTATGGCAATCTTTCCACTCTTTCTGATGTTTTCGTATTCAGAGAGTGCAGTCTTTTTGATAAGGCCACTTCTTGTTGCCATAATCAAGTTTGCTTTTTCTTCTGTCTCCATCGGAATAATTGTGTTTACTTTTTCTCCAAGAGAAAGTTGCAAAAGATTGATTATTGCTCTGCCTTTTGCTTGTCTTTGTGCTTCTGGGATTTCATAGGCTCTTGCGCTGTAAACCTTTCCCATGTTTGTAAAGAACAAAAGGTTATCGTGGGTTGAAGTGATAAACATCTTTTCAACAAAGTCTTCATCCTTTGTCTTGTGAGCAGTTATTCCAACTCCACCACGATGTTGAGCCCTGTATTCAGAAACTGACATACGTTTGATATAACCAAGGTGGGTCATAGAAATAATGACATCTTCCTTTGCAATAAGGTCAGCGACATCAATGCCACCAAGGTCAAGAGAGATTTCTGTCTTTCTTTCGTCGCCAAATTGATTTTTAACGTCTTCAAGATAGTCTCTGATAAGTTTCAAAATTCTTTCTGGCTTTGCCAAGATATCTTTGTAGTCTGCAATTGCCGTGTCAAGTTCTTCAAGTTCTTCTTTAAGTTTTTCAACTTCCAAACTTGTAAGTTTTGAAAGTTTCATTTCCAAAATGGCATTTGCTTGAATTTCGTCAAGTTCAAAGTTTTGAGTAAGGTTTACAAGCGCTGCTTGTCTGTCTGCAGACTCTTTGATAACCTTGATAACTTCGTCAATGCTTGCAAGGGCAGTAACAAGACCTTTTACAATATGTTCTCTTTCTTCTGCTTTTTTAAGGTCAAATTTTACTCTTCTTGTTTCTACTTCTTTTTGGTGTTCCAAATAGTAGTAGAGCATTTCTTTAAGGTTGAGCACTTTTGGCTCTCTGTTTACAAGGGCAAGCATGATAATTCCAGAGCTTTGTTGAAGCATTGTGTGCTTGTAAAGAGAATTTAGCACAACTTGTGCATTTGCGTCTTTTTTAAGGTCAACAACAACTCTAAGTCCGTCTCTATCACTTTCGTCTCTAAGGTCGCTGATTCCCTCAAGTTTTTTGTTTTTTACAAGGTCAGCAATTTGAGTGATAAATCTTGCTTTGTTTACTTGATATGGAAGTTCCGTGATAACAATGCGTTGTCTGCCACTTGCGTCTTCGTCAATTTCTGCCTTACCACGAACCAAAATTGAACCACGTCCTGTGCGATATGCTTCTCTTGCACCACTTCTTCCCATAATTATTCCACCAGTTGGATAATCTGGGGCAGGAATGATGTTTATGAGTTCGTCGATGTCAATGTCTGGATTGTCAATAAGTGCTTGAATGGCGTTGATAACTTCCGTCAAATTGTGTGGTGGAATGTTTGTTGCCATACCAACAGCAATACCATCTGCGCCATTTACAAGAAGATTTGGAAATCTTGATGGCAAAACAGAAGGTTGCATCAATGTATCGTCAAAGTTTGGATAGAAATCAACCGTTTCTTTGTCGATATCTTCAAGCATAAGTGCTGCAATTTTTGAAAGTCTTGCTTCTGTATAACGTTGTGCAGCTGGTGGGTCTCCATCGACAGAACCAAAGTTTCCGTGTCCGTCAACAAGTGGGTATCTTATGGAGAAGTCTTGGGCAAGTCTTACAAGGGCATCATAGACAGAGCTGTCTCCGTGTGGGTGATATTTACCCATAACTTCACCGACAATTCTGGCACTTTTTTTGTGTGGCTTGTCGTAGAAGTTGTTAAGTTCGCCCATGGAGAACAAAATTCTTCTGTGGACAGGCTTAAGACCATCTCTTACGTCCGGAATGGCACGACTTACGTTAACTGCCATGGCATAGGAGATAAACGATCTTTTAAGGTCGCCAACAACTTCAATTGGCTTGATTTTTTCTTTTTCAAGCAATTCTTTTAAATTTAATCTGTTTTTTTCTTGTTCTTTTTTATTCATAATAATTTTTCCCCTTAAATTAAACGTCCAAGTCAGTTACAAGTGTTGCATTTTCTTCAATGAATTGTCTTCTTAAGTCTGGATCTTCACCCATAAGTTGACTGAAGAGTTTGTCTGCTTCGATTGCATCTTCCATCTTCATTTGAAGCAAAATTCTGTGTTCTGGATTCATGGTTGTTTCCCAAAGTTGATCAGGATTCATTTCACCAAGACCTTTATATCTTTGAAGTGTTATGCCTTTTCTGCCGTTTTCTTCAAACCACTTGTCAAGTTCTTCGTCAGAATAAAGATAAACATCTTCTTTTCCACGGGACACTTTGTAAAGTGGTGGTTGTGCAGCGTAAACGTGTCCGTTTTCAATGAGTGGACGCATAAATCTGAATAGGAATGTCAAAAGCAAAATTCTGATGTGAGATCCGTCAACATCGGCATCGGACATACAGATTATTTTGTTGTAGCGAAGTTTGCTTTCGTCATAGTCATTTCCTGTTCCTGTTCCGAATGCTGTTATCATGGCTCTGATTTCAGCGTTTTCCAAAATTCTGTTAAGTCTTGCCTTTTCAACGTTTAAGATCTTTCCACGAAGTGGCAAAATTGCTTGGAATCTTCTGTCTCTGCCTTGTTTTGCAGAACCACCAGCAGAATCTCCTTCGACAATAAAGATTTCACACAAACTGCTGTCTTTTTCAGAGCAGTCAGCAAGTTTTCCTGGGAGAGTGGTGTTTTCAAGGACACTCTTTCTTCTTGTAAGTTCTCTTGCGTTTCTTGCAGCGTCTCTTGCTCTTTGGGCTGTGATGCTCTTCATAATGAGTTCTCTTGCTTCGCTTGGGTGCTCTTCAAGATAGTCTCCAAAGGCTTCTTGCATTGCCTTATAGACGATTGTTCTCATTTCGCTGTTTCCAAGTTTTGTCTTTGTTTGGCCTTCAAATTGTGGCTCACGAAGTTTGACGGAAATAACAGCAGTGATACCTTCTCTGCAGTCTTCTCCAGAAAGTTTTTCACTTTCTTTGATAATCTTGTTTTTTACAGCGTAGTCATTGATAACTTTTGTAAGTGCGTTTTTGAAACCTTCAAGGTGAGTTCCACCTTCTTCGGTGTTGATGTTGTTTGCATAAGTGTTTATGATTTCGTTGTAAGAATCATTGTATTGGAAGCATACTTCAACTTCGTTGATTACATCACCTTTTTCGTTGTGATTAAACTTGTTGAAATAAACTGGGCTGGAAAGCAAAATTTGCTTGTTTTCGTTGAGATAATTTACAAATTCAACAATTCCACCCTTAAATTCAAATTTGTCGTGTTTTTCTTGTCCAGGACGTCTGTCTTCAAGCGTGATAATCAAACCTTTGTTTAAGAATGCAATTTCACGGAAGCGATTTTTCAAATTGTCATAACTGAA
>CAKJYB010000059.1 GCA_918241715.1 Clostridiales bacterium | reverse complement strand
CACTCAAGCCATACGCTTCAGCTTTATGCAAGATTCAACAGAATGAAATATGTCATCACACTTGACAGAAATAGTGGCTCTGGTGGCTCGGGAAGCGCACTGGTAACGTTTGGAACAACAACGGTTGTTGATGAAAGTTCGGGTGGATCACTATCAGCCCCAACAAGGTCGGGCTACACGTTTGGTGGTTGGACAAAAACACAAAATGGCTCTGACGTAACCATCAACACAAGTGGGGCACTTGTTGCAAGTGGGTCCTCTTATGTAAACAGCTCTAGACAATGGACTTATGCTGGTGCTGTAACGCTTTATGCAAAGTGGACTGCAAATCAGTATGATTTGAGATATTTTTACAATTCCAGCGCAACCACTTATGACAATCAAATTTATTGGGACACAGGAATAAAGATAGATTGGTCTAAAGACTTTAAGTTTTCAACGCGATTTAAAGTATCAACTTTAGGGCAAAGATACCTAATTTTAGGAAATTATGGCGGAACAAACTGCTTAAATGTTGAAATTGGAACAAACAACAAAATCAGACTTTATATGAATAATGGTGGTGTTGACTCTTCCACAAGTTCTGCTATTTCTGCAAATTCGTGGTATGATTTATCATTTAACTATACTGCATCGACACATGCGTATTCTCTTACGACTGGAGTTGGGAATATAACTGGAACGTACACAATGTCAGGCACATGCTCTCAAACGCTGCTGTTTGGAACAAGAGATCATCGTGGTGATGCTACAACGTTTAATGATATATCTTTACACTATACATATATTTATAGACAGACAAAGGCTACTTTTGATTCAACTTATGGAACATTGGACACACCTTCAAGAAATGACAACTGGTCATTTAGCAGTTGGCAAGTTTATGGTGGATCAAACGTTTCAAGTTCTACAATATTTAGATACACAGACACACATAGTATTGTTCCAACATGGACAAGAACTCCAAAATCTGTGTCAGTAACGATTGTAAAGGTTGCCAAAGAATCAGACTCATACACGGATGGTCTTTCTGGGACAACGGTGAAAATCACTTACACAAACACCAGTGGCTCGTCAGCTTCAACAAATCAGACGGGGACAACCGGGTCATATACTATATGGCAAGGGCAAAGCATAAAGTTTGATGTAACAGCAAAACCAGCTGGTTATGCATGGGTTGGTGTAAATACATCGAAAACCTTGCCTGGAGGAAATGCCCCTACTGCATCTACTGAGTATGCCACATCTTCAAGCACATCAAATTTCTATATTTTCCTTCGAGAAATCACAACGCCACTTTACTATTCGTCAGATCGTGGTGGCTATTGGTATTATGAAGATGGATATTTCCCACAAACTTATTATGGAACATCTGCATCAGGGTACTCAAATTCAGGGACCACAATAACTCTTGGTGTCGGAAAGACTGGAACTGTTTATACAAAGAGTGGGGCAATATCACTTGTTGGAATTAGTGGTGCTGTAGCAAAAACTATAAAACTTAATAGTGGTACAAGCACAACATTTAATAGTTCTACAACATACTACTTTAAGGTTGAGCCAATCAGATGGAGAGTGTCTGCTTATGGTGCGACACAAGCATCAAGGCCAAAAGGTGGAAGTGGTAGTGTTGCAAGCAATGTGAAAGGTGTCAGCGACTTCTTGGGATATGGCTATATGAACAGCGCAAATGGAAGTTATGGAACTTCTGTTACAGGAATGAATGGTTGGTATATAAGCAATTCCAGCGTTGTAAACTTTAATTCAACTTATGGAGTTGGAAACATAACAAACAAAGGATATTCAACATACAGCAACGCAACAACAACAAAAGTTACACACGGCACAACAAGCGTGTCTCAGTCAGGAAACAAACTTTACACTGCAGACGACACAGATATAGCAGCATCAACGGGTGCTTCAAACTCAAATGGCGTGATTGCTGACAAATTCTATGCCAGCGATTTGACGGCTGTATTGTCTGGATATAACTATGATTCTGCAATGGGGTGGACATCAAATCTGTATGATTTGGGGTCTGGAATGACCATCACTCAAGACGGAACGTTTGTTCCAACATTCCTTGACAAGAATTATGGATACATTTTTGTCCATTATGTAACTAAGGCAACGGTATTGTCATAGCAAACAAAAAAAAGAAGGCGAAAAGCCTTCTTTTCTTTTACCCTAAAATTGTTGCTATGGCTGATGTTTTGGTGCTATAATATATGGTATATAGGGAGAAAGAATATGATTGACATAAATCTTATCAGAACAAACAAAGAACTTGTAAAAGAAAACATAAAAAAGAAATTTCAAGATGAAAAACTTCCACTTGTTGACGAAGTTGAATCTTTGGATAAACAACTTAGAAGTCTCAAAGCAGAAGGGGACAATCTCAGAGCAAGCAGAAACACTTTGTCTTCTCAAATTGGCTTGCTTATGAGAGAGAAAAAACAGGCCGAAGCAGAAAAAATTAAAGACGAAGTAAGAAAAAACAACGAACGTATTGCAGAAATCGAAAATTTATCAGCCGAACTTGAAGAAAAAATCAAGAAGATTATGATGGCAATTCCAAACATAATTGACAAGTCTGTCCCTGTTGGAAAAGACGACAGCGAAAATGTTGAAATCGAACGTTTTGGTGATCCTGTTGTGCCAGATTTTGAAATACCTTATCATGCAGACATTTTGAATAGTTTTTGTGCTTTAGACAAAGACAGCGCTGGCAGAACAAGTGGAAACGGATTTTATTATCTTATGGGAGATGGCGCAAGACTTGTAAGTGCCATGCTCAGCTATGCACGTGATTTTATGATAAACAAAGGCTTCACATACTGCATTCCACCATTTATGATTAGGGGGGATGTTGTAAATGGGGTTATGAGTTTTGCCGAAATGGACGCCATGATGTACAAAATTGAAGGTGAAGACTTGTATCTTATCGGAACAAGTGAACACTCAATGATAGGAAAGTTTAAGGGGCAACTCATAAACGAAAAGGATCTTCCTTTGACTCTTACATCTTATAGCCCTTGCTTCAGAAAAGAAGTTGGAGCTCATGGAATTGAAGAACGTGGAATTTATAGAGTTCATCAATTTGAAAAGCAGGAAATGGTTGTGCTTTGCAAGCCAGAAGACAGCATGAAGTGGTACAACAAGATGTGGAGTTTTTCTGTGGAGCTTTTCAGAAGTTTAAACATTCCTGTAAGAACGCTTGAATGTTGCAGTGGAGACTTGGCTGACCTTAAGGTAAAAAGCTGTGATATTGAAGCATGGAGCCCACGTCAAAAGAAATATTTTGAAGTGTGCAGTTGTTCTACTCTTGGTGATGCTCAGGCAAGAAGACTTGGCATTCGTGCAAAGGGAGAAAATGGAAACTATTTTGTCCACACATTAAACAACACGGTTTTGGCTTCAACCAGAGCTTTGATTGCTCTTTTGGAGAATAATTTGCAGGCAGATGGAAGTGTAATTATACCAAAACCACTTCAAATGTATATGGGTGGAAAGAGTGTTTTGACGCCAATTAAAAAATAAAAATATGCCTTTGGCATATTTTTTTTATTTAATAAATATACAAAAAACAATTTTCGGCAGTAAATATTTATAAATATTGATGAATAATTATGTTTTTATTTGACATTTTTAAGAAATTTATTTTAAAATAACATTATAAAGGGAGCTTTATGGCAAAAAATTGTGTTACCGTTGTTGAAATCGGCTCATCAAAACTTAGAGCTGTTGTTGCTTCAAGGGGCGTAAACGGAATTTTTAATATTAAAGCAAAGGCAGAAGTTGAGTATGCTGGTTTTTTTGAAGGGGAATTTGTTGAAAAGACACAGCTTGAAGATGCAGTGTTGACTCTTTTTTCTCAAATTCATTCTTCTTACAAGAAAGAAATCAACAAAATTTATGTCGGTGTTCCTGCAGAGTTTTCTCAAGTTACATCTGTGACGGAACAATTAAATTTAAAATACAAAAGGACAATCAGACAGACTGATTTGGACGAACTTTGCAATTCTGCTTCAAACAAAATCATTTTGGACGAAATGGAAATATTGTCTGTAAATCCTGTTTTCTATATTTTGGACGACGACAGAAGAACTTTAAATCCAGTCGGTGCAAAATCCGGAAAGATTTCGGCAGAGATGTCGATTGTTTTGGCTCAAAGTGGTTTTATCAATCTGTTTAACAAAATCTTTACAAGAGTGGGGATTGAACAAGTTGAATATTTGTCAGAGCCACTTTGCGAAGCGATGCTCATTTTGGAAAGGGAAGAAAGAGAACGCACCTGCATTGTGATTGACGTTGGCGCAAGATCAACAAGTGTTGCATTTGTAAAAGGGGAAGGACTTTCAAACTTGGCTTCATTCTCAATCGGTGGATCTTATATAACAAGTGATTTGAGTGAAGCGTGCAGACTTTTCTATAATGATGCAAGAAATCTCAAAAAAGAAATCGTGCTTTCATTGAAAGGTGGCCCAAACGACTATTATGAAGTTGCAACCATCGGTGGAAAGGTTGAAAAAATTCCTATGCAATATGCAAATGATGTTGTGTGCTACAGACTTGAGCTTATTGCAAGGGCAGTGAATGAGTGCATAAGAAGATTTGCAAAAGAATATGTGCCTTATTATCCAATTTACCTTTGTGGAGCAGGGGTAAGCAAGATAAAGGGCGGCAAAGATTTCTTTGCAAAATGTCTTGGAAGAAACGTTTCTTATGGACTTCCACCTGTGCCAGCACTTGACAAGCCAGAACTTGCAAGCATGGTTGGACTTATGCAAAAGGCACTTGGAGAAAACGAATAACGCATAAAACACGTAAAATACATAAAATTTCTTGCAAAAAACGCTTTTGTAAGATAAAATAAAGATACAAGGAGATATTCTTATGGAACTTGAAAACAATGGAAA
>CAKJYB010000058.1 GCA_918241715.1 Clostridiales bacterium | reverse complement strand
AGACATCTTCCTGCATCGTCAGTAAACCCAGTTTTAACCCCAACACACCCATCAAGTGTGAAAAGAAGTTTGTTTTTGTTTCTAAGGTATCTGTTTTCACCATTTCCATCAACAATCTTTACGTTTTTTGTGGAAACGATTTCTTTGAAAGTCTTGTTTTTTAGTGCATAAGCCGAAATTATTGCCAAATCATACGCCGTCGTGTAGTGTCCGTCTGCATCAAGCCCATGAGTGTTTGCAAAATGGGTGTTTTTTGCGCCAATTTTTCGTGCAAGATCATTCATTTTTGTAATAAATTCACTGGCAGAGCCAGCAACATGTTCTGCAATCGCAACAGAAGCGTCGTTGCCCGAAACAAGCATAAGCCCATAAAGCAAATCACGGGTCGAAAAGACGTCCCCTTCCTTTAAATACAGCGAAGTCCCACTGACGCCAACAGCCTTTTTTGACACGGCAAACTTTTCGTCCAAATCGGAACAATTTTCAATCGCCGTGATAGCCGTCATAATCTTCGTTGTGCTTGCCATCGGCATACGTTTGTTCATGTTTTGACTATACAGCACTCTGCCAGTGTTTCCTTCCAAGACCACACAGCCCCTTGCAGAAGATGTAAGCGCCAAACACTGCTTGGCAGGGAAAGAGAAAAACACAAAAAGACACACAAACATACAGCATAAAAGCACTAAACTAGTTTTTTTCACCAGAACTTTTCTCCAATTTAGAAATAATCGAATTGAAAGTGTTTAAAATTGTTTGATAAAGACTTTTGTTTTCAACATTGACAAATTCCACAACGCCATCTGTTTTTACAATCAAAAACCCAACAGGTGAAACACTCATTCCACCACTACTGCCACCAGACATAGGAAAATGATTTGCCACCCTTCTTGCTGACAAATCAGCATACTCTCCACCACCAACAACAAACCCAACAGAGACTTTTGAAATGGGAATTATTTGCGTTCCATCAGCATTTGTAATTGCTTCTCCAACAATAGTTTGCGATTTGACGACAGAAGATATTTTGTCAATAGAATTTGAAATAAGTTCATCAATCACATTTGTTTTTTCTTCAAATTTCATAGATACTCCTTTATTGCATAACACACTATATATTGTGTATTATGTGTTATAATACACTCTGCGTTGTGCTATTTTTGTTGACAAAGCATAGACAAGCGCACCAAACAAATCAAGCAAACAGATTGAAAAACTGCACTTTAAAGCAATCTCCCCAACGTTGTTGTTGTAAGAAACGTTGTCAAAAATCTCAAGTGTTGCTGTCGGCTTTTTGTTTTTCAAATAGACAAAAAACAAATCCAAAAACAAGTTTAAATGTCCACATAGCATGGCAGTTGAAAACGCATCTCCCAACCCAACATTATAAATTACATAAACCTTTTTAAGTTTCATTTTGTCAATCGTGCTTTGTCCAAACTTTTTCAGAAAGTCAATCTCTCCCCCTTTAAGTTTAAGTTCTTTGACCTTTGTCCCCTTTTCGTTTGACAGCTTTATGCACCCTTTTTCAAACTTTGCAATTTTGCAAAACACCTTTATTTTGAATATGTATATTGCAACAACGGCAATATTGAGCATAGGGTTTACAGAAATTTTTGCTTCCATCAAAATCGGCAAAACAACCACCAGCACGGCAAAAGTTAAAAGACAAAACATCAAAATTCTCTGCCAACTCATGTTGTTATGTTGGTTTATTTTGACAAAATAATTCAAAAAATTATTTTATTTCTCAAAATCATTATGAAATAAAACGAAAAAGGATTAAAATAATGCTGTAGGAGAAATTATGGCTAAGAAAACACAAAACAACAATGTTTGCTTTGACAATGAACTTTATTTGAAATTACAAAGCGAAAACATCAACAAACGTATCAAAAAATTCCACAACAAACTTTACATAGAGTTTGGTGGAAAAATCTTCGACGACTTGCACGCTTCAAGAGTTTTGCCAGGTTTTGACCCAAACATCAAAATCAAACTTCTTCAAAAGTTGAAAGATAAGGCAGAAATCATTTTCTGTATAAGCGCAAACGACATCGAAAAAAACAAAATTCGTGCAGATTTGGGACTTAGTTATGACAACGAAGTTTTGAGACTTGTTGACAATTTAAGAAGTCTTGGGCTTTACATATCTTCGTTTGTTATCACCCTTTACAAAGGTCAAGCAAGAGCCACAAAATTCGGCAAAAAACTTGAACAACGCGGAGAAAAGGTATATTTTCATAACTATACAAAAGGTTATCCAAATGATGTTGACACAATCGTTTCTGACGAAGGATATGGTGCAAACTCATTTATTGAAACGACAAGACCACTTGTTGTTGTTACTGCACCCGGTCCATCAAGTGGAAAACTTGCAACGTGCCTTTCTCAACTTTATCATGAATACAAACGTGGCATAAAAGCCGGCTACGCAAAATTTGAAACATTCCCTGTTTGGAATTTGCCACTTAAACACCCTGTAAATATTGCTTACGAAGCTGCAACAGCAGATCTTCAAGACATCAACCAAATTGACCCATATCACTTCAACGCTTATGGCACTTTGGCTGTAAACTACAACAGAGATATTGCAGTATTTCCTGTTTTGCAAAACATTTTGACAAAAATTACTGGAAAAGAGATTTACAAGTCCCCTACCGACATGGGCGTAAACATGATTGCTTCAGCAATTGTTGACGACAAACTTGCAAAACTTGCTGCAAAGAAAGAAATTTTAAGACGCTTCTACAGAGCAGAATGTGATTACAAACGTGGACAAGCAACTTACGAAACACTTGAAAGAAACAGAGCTCTTGTTGCAGAAATCGGTTCTGTTGAAAATTTGCTTCCTGTTGTTAATATTGCAAAACAGACATCAAAAGATAGTGGCTATCCATGTGCTGCAATCGAACTTCCAAACGGAAAGTACGTCACCGGAAAAACAAAAACTCTTCTTTCTGCCCCTGCAGCTTTGGTTTTAAACGCACTTCGCACACTTGCAAAACTTGATGACGACTTTGACATCATTTCAAACGATATCTTAATGCCAATTGTTGAATATCGAACAAAAATTTTAAAATCACTCAGCAGTGTTTTGACAATTGACGATGTTATGGTTGCCCTTTCAATCTGCTCAATCAGAAACGAAAAAGCAAAACTTGCACTGGATCAAATCGGAAACTTGAAAGGTTGCGATGTTCACTGCACATACATGATTCCAGCTTCGGAAGAACAAACACTCAAAAAGATTGGAATGAACGTAACTTGCGAACCTGTTTACCTTAACTCTCACCTTTTTGAAGACTAAAAAATAAAGCAGAGAAATCAATCTCTGCTTTTTTTATTATAATAATTCAAGAGTTTCGGCAAAAAATCGTCATTTTTGCTCGTTTTTATTTGCACCTTACAATTTACCAAACTTTCACCCAAAAGCCGTTTAAGGTGCTCTGCAACGGCTTTTTCGCCAGAATAAACCACTGCACCACCAAATGCTTTTGAAATTGCGTCAGAAACAGCAACATAATGCGTGCACCCAAGCACAACAGCCTTTGCATTTTCCCCTTTAAGCACAGACAAATCTTCTTTTACCATTTCAAGATTGTCAAGATTGTCGTCAATCTTTTTTGCAAGATTGTGCATAGCAATTTTTCTTATATCACAACCTTTCAAAACAGGACTATTTTCAATCGTTCCTTTGGTAGCCAAAACGATGACGTCTTTTTTGTCAAACTCTGCAAGTGCGTCGTTTACTGCAGGCTCTGTGCCTATAAAAATTTTGCCAGAAAATTCTCTCTTGCACTCTTCCATAACCATTGATGTAAGTGTGTTGCAAGCAAAGATTACAATGTCAAAATCAAAAAAAGTAGAAATTTGTTTTAGGTTGTTTAAGGTCAACTTTAAGAGTTCGTTTTTCGTCTTGTTTCCATACGGAGCATTTGCGTTGTCGCAAAAGAGCAAATAATCACAATATGGACAAATTTTTACGCATTGTAAAAGGACGTTGACCCCACCACTACCACTATCAATCAGCAAAACTTTTTTCACAAAATATTGTATGAAAAGTTTAAAAAATAGTTGATTTTTACATATTGTTATGCTATACTATGCAAGTAAATTAAGACTTTGAAGGAGAAAAAGATGGCAAACATTAAATCAGCAAAGAAGAGAGTTTTGATTGAAAGAGAAAGAAATGTAGAAAACAACTCAGTTAAATCAGAAATCAAAACATACGAAAAGAAGTTTAAAGCACAACTTGCTACTGATGTCGCACAAGCTGAAGAAGCATACAAAACTCTTGTTGCAAGACTTGACAGCGCTGCAAGAGCAAACGTAATTCATCAAAATTGCGCAGACAGAAAGAAAGCTCACTATGCTAAATTGTTGAGTGATGCAAAAGCAAGCAAATAATAATACAAAAAACAGCACACGTTGGTGTGCTTTTTTGTTGCCCCAGAATGGCAGGTGTGGTATAATAAAATTATGATAAGAATAACAAAAAATTGGGCAAATTTATTGAAAGACGAATTTGAAAAGCCATACTTCAAAAACCTGCAAGAGATTCTTGAAGTGGAATATTCAAAATATGATGTCTATCCAAAAATGGAAAATCTTTTCAATGCTTTAAACGCCACAAAATATGAAGATGTCAAAGTTGTGATTATCGGGCAGGACCCATATCACGAACCAAATCAGGCTCATGGCCTTGCATTTTCCGTGCAAGACGGAACTCCACTTCCACCATCACTTGTAAACATCTACAAAGAAATTGAAGACGACCTTGGCATCAAATGCAAAACTTCTGGAGACTTAACACGCTGGGCAAAACAGGGAGTTTTACTTCTAAACACAACACTTTCTGTAAGAAGAGCACAAGCAAATTCTCACAGCGAAATTGGCTGGAAGACATTTACAAATGAGATAATCAAACTGCTTTCAAAAAGACAAGACCCAATGGTGTTTTTGCTTTGGGGCTCTCATGCACAGAGCTTTGCCCCAGAAATTGCAAAACAGCACCTTGTTTTAAAGGCACCACATCCAAGCCCACTTTCTTCATATCGTGGTTTCTTTGGGTGTAAACATTTTTCAAAAGCAAACGACTTTCTTGTAAAGCACGGCAAAACACCAATTGATTGGCAATAACACCACATTTGGTGTTTTTTTACAACAAAAAAACAGACCGAAGCCTGTTTCTTGGTGCTGGTGGTGGGAGTCGAACCCACACGTCCTTTCGAACTCAGGATTTTAAGTCCTGTGCGTCTGCCATTCCGCCACACCAGCATATTAAAAAAGCGTGCAACTCACGCTTTTGGAGGTACCACCCGGATTTGAACCGGGGAATAAAGGTGTTGCAGACCTTTGCCTTACCACTTGGCGATGGTACCATGCTTCTATTTGAGAACGCTTTAAATATATCATATTGCATGTGATTTGTCAAACTTTTTCAAAATAAAAGTGTTAACATGATATGCAAAAATTGGTTTTTTGTGAATTTCTTTTAAAATACTTGATTTTTTGCTTTTGTTTTGGTATATTATAAGAGCATTTAAACGTGCGGGAGTGGCTCAGTGGTAGAGCGTTGCCTTGCCAAGGCAAATGTCGCGAGTTCGAATCTCGTCTTCCGCTCCAGACAGAAACAGGCTTCGGCCTGTTTTTTTGTTTTTAAAAATTTTTTAAAAAATATGTAAATAAAACTTGACATGCGTTTTTTCGTTGTATATAATGATAATGTAAACAAAACTTTACATAGGAGGTGAATTATGAAAAAGGAAGAAGTTTTAGAAAAAGCACAAGAAAAAAAGGCTGTTGTAGGAGAAATGGAACATGCAAAAATCAACAAATCAAACTGGATTGCAGTTATTGTTGCATGTAGTGTTGCTGTGGTTTTGATGGTTGTTGAGGGATTGTTTAAACATTATACAGCAATCTATGCCCTTGCCCTTGTTTGCTTCACATGGGCAGCAGTGTTCTACTTCTGCCAATACTTTCTTGCAAAAAGACCATGGCCTGTTTTGATTGGAGCATCACTTGAAACAGCTGGTGCAATTACAATGCTTGTTTTGTTGATTCTTAAATACGTGGGGACAATCTAATGGAACTTGTTTTAAAAAACAGAATCAAAGAAGCAAGAGCAGAAAAGGGGCTTTCTCAAGAACAACTTGCAAAACAAGTTGGCACAACAAGACAGACAATAATCTCAATTGAAAAAAACATGTTTAATCCATCGGCAAAACTGGCACTTCTTCTGTGCCTTGCCCTAGACAAACCTTTTGAAGAATTGTTCTATTTCTAAAAAAACAAGGCAACTGCCTTGTTTTTTATTCTTCGTCTTCGTCTGGTTCTTCAAGTTGCAAAATTTCAGTAGCCTTTGCGCTTTCCACTCTTTCAACAGACTTGTCAATATCTTTAAGTTTGCGTTCAATCATTCTTGTTCTTGTGCCAACAAGTTTGTCAAACTTCTTTCCCGTTTGGTCAAAGGATTTTTGAATCTCTGCAACAATTCCGTTGTAGTTTTCAAACTCCGTTCTCACTGCACTCAAAACTTTCCAAACTTCTGCAGATTTCTTTTGCAAAACAAGCGTCCTAAAGCCCATTTTCAAGCTGTTTAGAAGTGCACTAAATGTCGTTGGCCCTGCAATAGTAACCTTATATTTCTTTTGAATTTCTTCAATAAGTCCGTCCATCTTTGCAACTTCAGAATAGAGCCCTTCTGTTGCCAAAAACATGATTGCAAAATTGGTCGTTTTTGGTGGATAGATGTATTTTGTTTGAATATCTTTTGCCATGCTGTCAATTTCTCTTTTAAGTTTTGTCTTAAGAGATTTGACCATTTCAACATCATTGTTTTCGTATGCAGTTTGCATCTCTCTGTAAGATGTCATCGGAAATTTGGAATCGACTGGCAAATAAACATATTCTCCATCTTCTTGCCCCGGCAATTTAACTGCAAATTCAACAGGATCTCTGCCTGCACCAGTAACAACGTTTGTGTCGTATTGGTCTTTTGTCAAAATTTCGTCAAAGATTGCCCCAAGCTGAATTTCTCCAAAGATTCCTGCCGTCTTCACATTTGAAAGCATTCTTGTAAGATTTCCAACGTCCATTCCAACCCTTTGCATTTCTCCAAGGGACTTGTCAACACTTTCAAGTTGTTTCTTCAAAACATCAAAACTTTCGTTAAACCTTGCTGTGATTGTTTCGGAAAGTTTTTCGTCAACCACCTGACGCATCTTGTCAAGTTGTTTTCCGTTGTCTTCTTGCAAATTTCTTATGCTCTTTTCGTTTGCTTCACGGATTTCTTTAAGGTTTCTTTCCAGTTTTTCACCAAGTTCGGCCATTCTTTTTTCAAGATTTTCTTGTCTGTCATTCAAACTCTCTTTAAAGCTGTTTTGATTGTCTGTAAGCACCTTTGAAATCATCATAACATTTCTGTCAAAGCCGTCCAAAAGATCTTTCTTGTCTTTTGAAGAAAGTTCTCCACTTCCACCACTTTTTCTAAGTGAAATCAAAATTCCAACAACACTTGCAACAATGCTGATTGCAAGCAATACATAAACCAAAGTCATATTTGTCTCCTACAAAAATTATATAACATGTCCATTCATTTCTGCAAATAAAAAAAGCCGACATAAATCGGCTTTTTCTCAAAATCTTTTAAACAGATCCAACCAAGTTGTAGTAAACTTCGTCGGTTGTTGTTATTTCAATGCTTCCAAGGCTTCCACTTGTGCCTATTGTAAAGTTGTTCTTTGGAGAAACGTCAAATGTGGTCTTAATATGACTTTCTTCCAAATAATCTGTTGCATTTCTCTTTGCTTTAGCAGTAAACTTTGCAGCAGCTGTAAAGTTTACAACAACTTCACTTGATTCTGTTATCACATTTACACCACCAGTAGAAACTGATCCCTTAAATCCAAGTTTAATATCACCTTTCTTGCTGTTGATCAAAATGATGTTGTTATTTCCATTTGCAACTATGATATCCAAAGTCATGCTGTCGCTTGAAGTGCTGCTGATTTGTCCTTGTGCTTCTTTTACAACAACTTTTCCTTTCTTGCCATTTACAACAAGTTCTCCTGTTATTCTGTTTATTTTTATCTCAGGAGAAACCTTGTTGGCACTTGCAGACAAGTTAAAATTGCCGTTCAATGTTCCAATTGCAATGTTTGGAGAAATCAACTTGTCCAACGCATCACGGAAACTTACATCGCCATTGATTGTCGTG
>CAKJYB010000057.1 GCA_918241715.1 Clostridiales bacterium | reverse complement strand
TGAGAGGGCGGCGTCTTAACCGCTTGACCATGGGACCACGCTTCTATATATTATCAAAAAACAAAAAAAATTGCAATAGATTTGAAGAGTTTTCAATTTCTGTTGCAGTTTTCTTTCTCAATTTTTTCAAAAAATTGTTTCCGAAGTCGATTTTTATATGCTTTTTATCAGGCTTTTGATTGCTTCTACATATTTTTTTGCCTGTTTTTCGTCTGTGTGTTCAACCATAATTCTGATTTTGTTTTCTGTTCCACTTGCTCTGACAAGGACTCTTCCTGCAGGGGATATTTCGTTTGAAATTTGATTGACAAGATTGTTGAGTTTTTCGTTGTTTATGATTTTGATTTTGTCGTTGACGCTAACATTGGCGTTTGCTTGTGGCACAAGTTTTGCATCAAAAAGTTGTTCCAAAGTTTTGCCGGTTGTCTTAATGATTTCACAAATTTTAAGTCCAGACAAAATGCCGTCTCCGGTTTGGGCATACTTTTTTATGATAATGTGTCCAGACTGCTCTCCACCCAGCGACAAATTCATTTTTTCCATCGCTTCAATGACATATTTATCTCCAATATCAGTGCGAATAAGATTTATTTTTTGTCTGTTGAGTGCCATCATAATACCGGAGTTTGTGTGGCTGGTTCCCACAACGGCGTTTGCAAACAAGTTATTTTCTTTTTTAAACTGACATGCAAGGATATACAAAAGTTTGTCTCCATCAAAAACTTCGCCGTTGCCACTTACTGCAATAATTCTGTCTGCATCTCCATCAAAGGCAAAGCCAACATCGCTTTGAGTTTTTAGAACCTTTTTGAAAAGATTTTCAATATGAAGTGAACCACAATTTTCGTTTATTTTTTCGCCATCGTTTTTGTTTGCATAAGCATAGACTTTTGCTCCTGCTTTTTTAAAAACTTCCGGCCCAATTTTGTAGCTTGCGCCGTTGCTTAAATCAAGACAGACTTTGATTCCTGCAAGGTCTGTTGTGATGCAAGAAAGCAGGTGATTGCAATATTTTTTAGTCAGATTTGAATTGTAAACAAAGCGTCCACAATGTTCACCCAAAAAGTCGTTTTTTATGAATTCTTCCAAAAAATCTTCTTCCGAATTCAATATTTTTTGACCATTTGGGCCAAAAACCTTGATTCCGTTGTAGTTTGGTGGGTTGTGTGAAGCAGTTATTATAACGCCAAAATCAAAATTTTCTTTTTCTGTAAGAAAAGAAATTCCTGCTGTTGTTATGGTGCCAACACAGGTTATGTTTGCTCCACCCTTTACGGCCCCTGCAGACAAAGAAAGCATGATTGCATCAGCAGAAACTCTTGTGTCGTGGCCGATTATAATTTTTGGATTTTTCTTGATTTGAGATAGAGCATTTCCAACTTTTAACGCAAGTTCACATGTTAGAAACTTTCCATATTCTCCACGTATGCCGTCTGTGCCAAAATAATTTCCCATAAAAACTCCTAAAAATCTTTATGCAAAAACGAAACAAAGTGTTTGTGAATTTGAGCAATATATTTTGGAAAAATTAAATTATGTGATAAAATATAAACATGAAGATAACAAATGCAAGATACTTGACATCGGTTGTTGACAAGGACAAAATTATCAAAGATGACGTAACGGAGATTGCTTTTGTTGGAAGAAGTAATGTTGGGAAGTCTTCGTTGATAAATTCTATTGTTGGACAAAGGGGGCTTGCAAAAACTTCTTCAACGCCGGGACTGACAAAGATGATAAATTATTTTGTCGTCAACGACGCATTTAGAATTGTCGATTTGCCGGGTTATGGTTATGCAAAAACCGGACATAAACATATTGCAAATTGGGCTGGGCTTATGGAAGAATACCTTTTGGGTTCTTCAAGCCTTAAAAGTGTTTTTGTTCTTTTGGACTGCAGAATTACTCCGACAGAACTTGACAGAACGATGATTGAATTTTTGAATTCCTATCAAATACCATATGTTGTGATTGCAACAAAAGTGGACAAACTTGCAAAATCAAAAATACCACAGGCCTGCAGTGCGATTGCAAAGGAACTTGGGCTTAGAAAAGAAATGATTTTTGCATATTCTTCTGAAAGTGGTTTTGGAAAGGAAAAGGTTTTGGATTATATTGAAAACATCATATAGGAGACGAAAATGAAAAGATATGTCTTTATGTTTAAAGAAGCAGATTTAAAAAACAGAGATCTTTTTGGTGGAAAAGGTGCAATTTTGTCAGAGATGGCAAAACTTAGACTGCCTGTTCCACAGGGATTTATTATAACAACAGAAATGTGCACACGTTTTTATGAAGAAAGCTGTTCTTTGAATGATGAACTTATCAAACAAGTTGCAAAAAAAATTAAACAACTTGAAAAAGAAACAGGAAAAGAATTTGGAAATGCCGAAAAACCACTTATGGTTTCCGTTCGTTCTGGGGCAAGAGTTTCTATGCCGGGAATGATGGATACGGTTATCAACATTGGTGTAAACGATTATATTGCAGACAGCTTGGCAGAATTGTATGGAGAAGATTTTGCTTATGACACATATGCAAGACTTATCATTTGTTTTGCTGATTATGTTATGAAACACGACAGAAACAAATATGAAAAACTTGCAAAATCAGTAAAGACGAAAAAGGAACTTGTTGAAAAATACAAAGAACTTTACAAAACGTTGCAGGGAGAAGACTTCCCACAATCACCACTTAAACAGCTTGCAGAAGCAATCAGGGGTGTCTTTAATTCTTGGGACAACGAAAGAGCAAATATTTACAGAAAGACACACAACATTCCTTATGAATGGGGGACGGCTGTAACCATTCAACAAATGGTGTTTGGAAATTTGAGTGAGATGAGTGGAACGGGACGTCTTTTCTCAAGAAACCCAAAGACTGGCGAAAATGTCTTCTATGGTTTTTACATGCCAAAGGCGCAGGGAGAAGACTTGTATTATCACAGCGACAAAGTTTTGGATATATCCCAGTTTGAAAAGATGTATCCAGACATGTATAAAGAATTGACGACAATTGCAAAGAGACTTGAAAGACATTATAAAGACGTTCAAGAGATTGAATTTACACACCAAAACGACAAGTTGTATATTCTTCAAACAAGAAGCAGAAAGCAAGATGGCGTTGCCACAATTAAGGCTGCATACGACTTTGTCAAAGAAGGTCTATGTGATGAAAAGACAGCACTTTTAAACATGAATGCCGACCTTTTGAAAGACTTGTTTGAAAATGGCGAACTTAAGGACAAGTCAATTCAAAACGAACTTGTAGAAGTTTTGTCTTGGACAGACAAATACAGAGATTTAAAAGTTTTGGCAAATGCCGTAACCGGAGAAGAAGCAAAGAAAGCGATTTCTGTTGGAGCAGAAGGTGTTGGATTGTGCAGAGTTGAAAATTTCTTTACACAAGAAAAGCAGAAAAAACTTTTGGCTTCCGTTCTTGCAAGTGGAAAAACCGGAGAAACAGGACACGAAAAGTTTGTTGAATATCTTGAAAAAGAGTTTGAAGACTTGTTTAGACAGGCTTTGGACAAGCAGGTTACAATAAGACTTCTTGATGATGTTTCTGGGGCAATTGAGTGCAACGAACACACTCCAGAACTTGGCACCCGTGGGGCTAGAATTGCAATAAATATGCCAGAACTTGCAAAAGCTCAAGTGGAAGCGATAATAAACGCAGCAATTGCTGTGTATGAAGAGAATGGAGTTGGTGTTGCTCCAGAAATTATGGTGCCTTACGTATGCGATTCTGCAGAGTTTAAAAGAATCAAAGACATGATTTGTGCAAGAGCAAACGCCTTGATTCAAAGAAAGGGCGTTGACATCAAATACTATATAGGGACAATGATTGAAATCCCAAGAGCTGCAATCACGGCAAATGAAGTTGCAAAATATGCAGATTTCTTCTCATTTGGAATGAACGACTTGACAGAACTTACGTATGGAGTTTCATACTATGATGAAAAAGAAGTTTTAAACAGATATTATGACGAAAGAATTTTTGATGAAGACCCATTTGAAAAAATCGACCAAAATGGTGTTGGAAAGTTTGTAAGGATTGCCGTTTCGCTTGCAAAGGCAACAAAAAAATCAATCAAACTTGGATTCTGCTCCAATCAAGCAGGAGACCCATCTTCGATTGAGTTTGCTCACAGAGTTGGATTGACATATATTTCTTGTGTTCCAGACAGAATTGCACTTGCAAAGATTTCAGCAGCACAGGCAGCACTTAAATATCCAAAAAAGAAAGGGCTATTTTCATTATTCTGGTAAAAAAAAGACATCTCTAAGTGAGATGTCTTTTATTTTGTGTTTTCAGCTGTGTCTGACTCTTGTCTCCAAGTTTGTGTCTGACTTTTGTCCAAGTTTGTGTCTGACTTTTGTCCAAGTTTTGGAAGATCTTCATGTTGGTATTTTTCAAAACACACTGGGCACAAGCCTTCATAGGATTCATCACCACCAATTTGGACTTCTGGTCCTTCTAGCGTAACCCTGCTGTCAACTATTCTTGCATTAAAAATCGCTTTATTTCCACACCTGCAAACAGATTCAATTTCATGTATATCATCTGCAATTTCAAGTAGTCTTTGGCTTCCTTCAAAAAAATGTGTTTGAAAGTTTGTTTTAAGGCCATAACATTGAATTTCAACACCTTGGTTTGCAAGTTCTCTTAATTGGTCAATTTGTTTGCTTGTACAAAATTGAACTTCATCAACAATAACCACCATTCCACTTTTTGGTTCTCCTACAATATCAAAGATATTATCTGTTGGTTTAAACAATTTGCATGGGAATCTCAATCCTGTTCTGGATTTGATTACAGGAGAATCTTCTCTTGTGTCAATTGCTGATTTAAGGACAATAAGGGGGATTCTGTTCTCATGATATTTGTAGGCTTTCATAACGGCATCTGCTGATTTTGCCGAACCCATAACCCCATAATAAAAGTGTAGTGCTTTCATATTCTCTCCGTTTGGAGAATTATAGCACAATCAATATTGAAAAACAATAGCTTTTTGCTAATTAAATTCCAAAACCACGTTTCCACACATCACATCAAAATAAGAAAAAGTCTGCACCTTTTTGTCTGTGGTGGAGATTGTAAAGACGCTTGGATAGACGTCTTTTATTGTTGCCGTGATAAGTTCTATCTTTTTTCTTCCACGATTTATGCTCAGATTTACGCTTTTTCCTTTTAGATCGGTTATTTTTGTTTTAACTTCGTCAAGACCATATGTTATTTTTCTCATAAAAAACTCCTTGCAAAGATTTTTGCCCAACCACAAAAAAATATTCAAAAAAAGTTCTAACCTTTTTGCGACAGAAATAGGATATAGTAGTTTTTTGATTTGGAGGGAACTATGGCTTTTGAAGAAAACAAATTTAATGTGGTAAGGAAAAAGCAACTTGACAAGACGTCTTTCAGCGTGGAGTGCAACGTTGACACGACAGAAGAAATAGAAAAGATTTTGTCAATTTCTCATGTTGCATGTGTGGACAATATAGAAGTCTTGAATGGACAGGTGTCCTGTGCCGGAACAATTGATTTGGGGGTTGTTTTTCAAACGGCAAACGGAGAAATTGGTGTGGCAAATTCGGCATGTCCATTTACATCAAAATTGGAAAATGAAGATGTCAAAGTCGGAGATATCGCAAGGATTGGAGTCGAAATAACGGATTGTCAAATTGAAAATGTTTCAAACGGAAACATCAAAATTTTTTGTCGTTTAGAGCAGACAACTGAAGTTGTCCAAAACAGAGAAATTGTTGCAGTTGGTGCCACAGGAGAAGACATATGTTCTAAAATGACGGAGATAAAAATTGACACTTTTGTTGGACAAAATTCTGAAAAATTTGATGTCGAAAGCGAATTTTTGATAAAAGAACCAATAAAAAGGGTTGTTTTTGTTGATTCAAAAGTTGCATTAAAGGGCGTTGAAAGTGGTGCAAACTTTGTTTCGGTCTATGGTCAAACAATGACAAAAGTTTTGTATCTTACGCAAAACGACAGATTTGAAACCGGATTTGTTGTGGAAGATTTTAAACAAGAAATTGAACTTGACGGAGCAAACAGAGAGTGTGTTTGTCAGGCTGATGTTTGCATAAAAAGAAACTTAATAAAAGCCGAACTTGAAGACATGGAAAAAGGTGTTAAAGTCAAACTTACCATTCCTGTTGAAGCAAAGGTTTATGCTTTTGAGCAGAGACAAGAACAAATCGTTTCGGACCTTTATAGCACAAAAAATGAAGTGAAGATTTCTACGGAATCTTTTGAAATGACAAGGGTGCAGAAAGGAGAAGAATTTGAAGCAAAGATTGATGGAGTGTTGACGCTTGATGACGACAAACCAAGAATTGACAAACTTATGTTTGTTGGAGCAACAAACCTTTATTTGACAAATTCTTATATAAAAGGTGGAGAAGCATATGTTGAAGGAATCACAAAGACGAATGTGATTTATTTAAATGACGAAACAAATTCCTTTTACAGCGTTTTGATGGAAGTGCCTTTTGTTGTTTCTGACAAAGTTCCTTTCGATTGTGAAAACGAAGACGTCAATGCAAGTGCCACAATTTATGATGTTGATGTTTCTGCAAAAAAGGGCAGAGAACTCTATTTTGACGCAAAGTTAAAAGTGTTTGTTGAAGGAAATTGCAACGAAGTCGAAGCCGTTATCTCAGATGTAGAACTTGGTGTGGCATTTCCAGAAAAAGACTATGGAATGGAAGTGTTGTTTGGAAGAAAGGGGCAAAACTCCTGGGATATTGCAAAAGATGTAAACATAAGAGAAGAGACTTTGACAGACCAAAATCCAGAAACAATTTTCCCTTTGGAAGAAGACGAAAATTTGATTGTCTTTTATCAAAAGAAAGCCTAAAAATTTTAAATCTACCAAATCAAAACAAAAATCGCAGTTTTTTGCGATTTTTTCTTTTTGTTTTTGACAAAGATTAAGCAAAGGGAGAGAAAATGAAATATATTTTGGCTTTTGTCGGTGCAGTTATGGTGGCAATTGCATTTGTGATTGTTTAGAAATTGATGTTTATTTTTTGTGTTTTTGCAAATAGTAGAACAGAAAAGGGGTAAAAATGAAAAAGAAATTTCTGTCGTTTACTTTTGCAATTCTGTTTGCCTTTATGGCAATCGGTGCTGGAGTTGTTGCAACTACATATTTTTCAAACTCTTCTGTTGAAGTGGTGGAAGCAGCATTGACAACAAGCCAAACAAAAACAATCCAAACAAAACTTAAAAGATGGGGATACTACACTGGCAGTGTTGATGGCGTTTATGGGCCAAAAACAAAGGAAGCCGTGAAGTTGTTTCAAAGAAAAAACGGACTTGCTGTCGATGGAATAGTCGGAAAAAAGACTGCTGCAGCACTTGGAATAAGCCTTTCGACTTCTTCAACAACAAATTCAATTTCAAACGCTGACTTAAACTTGCTTGCAAAGTGTGTCTATGCCGAAGCACGTGGAGAAAGTTATGTTGGTCAAGTTGCAGTGGCTTCTGTCATCTTAAACAGAGTAAAAAGTCCAAAATTTCCAAACACAATTTCTGGGGTGATTTATCAGCCTTATGCCTTTACATGTGTAAATGACGGACAGATAAATTTGACACCAAACCAGACGGCGTTTAATGCTGCACAAGACGCCATGAATGGCTGGGATCCAACTTATGGAGCAATTTATTATTACAATCCAAAAACAGCGACAAGTTCTTGGATAAGGTCAAGGACGACAACAATCACAATAGGCAAACACGTGTTTGCAGTTTAGGGGGAATTATGGAAGAAAAGAAGAACAAAAAGAACGCAAGAAACAAAAAGGCCATTGTTGCTCTTTCTGTTGTGTGTGGAGTTTTAAGTGCAACAACTTTGGGGTTTGGGATTGCTTTTGGGGTTGCAAATTCAAACGCAAACCAATATTCTGCCCAACTTGAAGGGGTGTATAAGAAAAACTATTATGATCTTGTTGAAAACACAAACTCTTGCGACACAAACATAAGCAAACTTTTGTCTTCAACGGACGAAAGGTATAGGGCAAAGATGCTGGGAGAACTCTCTCAAAGTGCAAAGGAGATGCAACTTAGCATAGCATCACTGCCACTTTCTTCTGACGGAATTGTGGAGTGCGTAAAATTTATCAATCAGATGTCTGGCTACACCGAAACTTTGGAGCAGAAAATAATGCAAGGTGGAGAACTCTCTCAGGAGGACTTGGCCGTTTTGGAAGAAATGCACAAAACATTAAACGAAATGAAAGAGTTTTTAAACGACATGTCCGGCAGAATGATTGCTGGATACAGCATAACAAAATCACACAGAAAAAACGGAAATGATTATGATGAGTTTACACTTGAAATTTCTCAAATCAATCCAACAGAATACCCAACAATGATTTATGATGGACCTTTTTCTGATTCTGTTGTAAATCAAAAAATAAAAGGGCTTGATGGTGCCGAAATTTCAAAGGAAGAAGCGTATAAAAAAGTTGACGAAAAGATGGAAAACGTGGCAAACATAAGATATATGGGCAAATGTAAGGGACGTTTTGAAACTTACAATTTTAGGGTGGAAAACACGGACAACCAGGTTTTGTATGTTCAAGCCACAAAGATTGGTGGGCACATTCTGACAATAAGTGGACAAAATACGGCAACAGCAAACACAATTGACAGAGAAAAAGCAGAGACGATTGCCATCAATTTTGCAAAAAGGAACGAAATTGAAAACCCTGCTGTCGTCTGGTCTCAAGAGCTCAACAATCAAATGTATTTCAATCTTGCTTCAGTGCAAAATGGAGTTGTTTTGTATCCTGATTTGGTAAAGGTTAAGGTGGACCTTGAAAATGGAAATGTTGTGGGGTATGATGCGATAACATATTATACAAATCACACAAAAAGAAGTCTTCCATCTGCAGAAGTCGGCGTTGAAACGGCAAGAAAACAAATTGGGGAAGAGTTTGAAATAAAAAATGAAAGATTGACTCTTTCACCACTTGATTTCAACAGAGAAGTTTTGTGTTGGGAGTTTGAATGTACAAAAAGCAACACAACGTTCTATTTTTATGTAAACGCTTTGACCGGCAGACAAGAAAACATACTGAAAGTTGTAGAGACTTCAGAAGGAAACAAATTGATGTAAAAAAAGACCGAAAAATCGGTCTTTTCTTTATTCAGCGTCTTTTGGTGCTTCTGCAAGAGCTTTGTTGTAAGCGTCAAGGATAAGTTTTGTCAAAGCAACTCTAGCTTCAGTTTTGATTGGGTGAACAATATCTTTGAAATCACCTTCACCAACTTTTCTTCTTGGCATTGAAAGGAAATATCCGTCTTTGCCATTGATCACTTTCAAATCATGAACAACAAGTTCGTCATCAATAGTGATTGATGCAACAGCCTTAAGCTTTTCATCATTGTTTACAAGTCTAATTCTTACGTCTGTAATATTCAAGTCCCTATACCTTCCTTTTTTAGATTAACCCTGTAGGTCATTATAATTATAACACAAGAAGAAAAAATTGCAAAAGATTTTAAAAAATTATCAAATTATTTTTGTTTTCCATATAAAAAACTATGGCAAACAGGTATTATTTTTTGGGAATTGGTGGAATTTCGATGTCGACGCTTGCAATAATGCTTAAAAACGAAGGTTGCAGTGTGCGTGGAAGCGACGAAAGAGAAGACAAAACCACAGAGTTTTTGAAAGAAAGAAAAATCAAAGTCGATGACAGGCTCAACAGAAAACAGATTTCAAAGGCCGACGTCGTTGTCAAATCGGCAGCAATCAAAGATGACAACCCCTTTTTGAGATATGCCGTCAAAAAGAAAAAGAAGATTCTGTCCCGTGGACAGATTTTGGGGCAGATATGTGGTGGATATAAAACGACAATCGCCGTGGCAGGCTCTCACGGAAAGACGACTACAACAGCAATGATATACGAAATCCTAAAGACAGCAGGGGAAAAGCCCACGCTTCACCTTGGTGGGTATAGGATTGAAGACGGAAAGAATTATGAAATTGACGGGAAAGACTTTTTTGTGACTGAAGCATGCGAATACTATGACAACTTTTTGTATCTTCACCCACAAATCAGCGTTATAACAAATGTTGAAAAAGAGCATTTGGACTATTTCAAAACGTTTGAAAGGCAAAAGGAGTCTTTTGAAAAATTTAAGAGACAATCAAAGGTTGTTGTTGACAGCACAGACGGGTATAGCGCCGGAAGAATAAGGCACGACAAAGACGGCTTTTTGATGTTTAAACTCTTTCACCATGACAAACTTGTTTTGAATTTACATCTGAAGATATGCGAAAATGTCAACGTGCAAAATTGTGTCTATGCCTATCAAGTTGGAAAATTGCTTGGCATTGACGACAAGACAATAAAAACTGCACTTGAAAGTTTTAAGGGGGTAAAGACAAGGTTTGAAAAGGTTGAGTGTAAATATTTTGACAACGTTGTTTGTGATTATGCACACCACCCGACAGAGATTGAAAAGGCAATAGAAACAGCAAGAAAGATTTTTAAAAGAAAAAAGATAATCACAATTTTTCAGCCCCACACTTTCAGTCGAACACAAGCCCTTTTGCCAGAATTTTTTAGGGTTTTTAAAAATGTAGAGATGCCGATATTTTTTAGGACGTATTCTGCAAGAGAAAATGAGAGTGATGGAATGTCGGCAAAAACCTTTGCAGAACTTTTGAAAAGACAGAACAAAAATGCAAGGTATTTTGACAATTATGTTGCTCTAAAAAACTTTTTGCTTGAGATTGACAGAGATTGTGTTTTGCTGTTTTTGGGGGCAGGCGATTTGCCAAACATACTACACAAAAAGAAATTTATCACATAAACTGATTTTGTATGATATTCAGGTATAGAAATGTCGATGTGTTTTTCAAATTTGTAAACAACAAAAAACGGCTTACAAACATTTATTTGCATGGTTGGGGAACAAATCATAAATCTCTTGAGTTTTGCGGTGAAAGTTTGAAAGCAGAGAATTCGCTGTTTGTCGACTTTCCACCATTTGGAAAAAGCAAAACAGAGCCAGAAGATTGGTCGATTTTTACATATTCAAACATGGTCATATCACTATGCAAGCACCTTGGGATTGAAAGATTCAATCTGTTTGGTCATTCGTTTGGTGGCAGAGTGGCAATTTTGATTTCCACAATCTGCAAGGAAGAGACAAACAAACTTGTTTTGATTGACAGCGCAGGAGTCAAGCCAAAGAGAAGACTCTCTTACTATATCAAAGTGTGGAAGTTTAAACTTAGAAAAAGACTTGGAAAGGACATTTCAAAATATGGAAGTGAAGATTATAAAAGGCTGAGCAAAAACATGAAAAAGGTCTTCACCCAAATTGTAAACACAGACCTAGAAGATTTTTTGCCAATGATAAAAGCAGAAACACTTATTGTGTTTGGAGAAAAAGACATGTCAACTCCACTATATATGGCAAGGAAACTGAAAAGGGGAATTTGCAATTCCAAACTTGTGATAATGGGTGGCTGTGGCCATTTCTGTTTTGAAGAAAAAAGGCTGGAGTTTTTGAGTGTTGTCAAGGACTTTGTTGAAGGAGAAAAGACATGAGATTTTTGTATATAACTTTATTTTCTGTCATGCTTACTTCAGTA
>CAKJYB010000056.1 GCA_918241715.1 Clostridiales bacterium | reverse complement strand
CTTTGGACACCTTCTCTTGAAACATCAGCACTGCTTGTAGCCTTGCTCTTTCCAATGATTTTGTCAATTTCGTCAATAAAAATGATTCCCTGTTCTTCGGCCAAAGCAATTGCTTCTTCGTTTACGTTGTCCATGTCAATCACTTTGTCTGTCTCTTCCTGCAAAAGCGCTTCTCTTGCGTGTTTTACACTCATTTTCTTCTTTTTATGCTTTGGTGGAGTGAGACCTTCAAACATTGACCCAAGATTTATCTCTCCATTCCCAAGTGCCATAATTGGTTTTGGATTGTCGATGACAACAATTTCAATGTTTTCTTCATCGCACTTTCCGTCTCTAAGGTCTTGCAAAAGTTTTTGTCTGTCAACTTCAACTTCAACAACTCTTCTGTTTTGGAAGAGTGCATCAACAAGTTTCTCTTCTACAATAGGCATAACCTTGTTTTCAACTTGCTTCTTCTTTCTGTCTTTTACCATTCTTACAGAAACTTCAACAAGGTCTCTGACCATGCTTTCAACATCACGTCCAACATAACCAACTTCGGTGTATTTTGTTGCTTCAACCTTAACAAAAGGCGCACCAACAAGTTTTGCAAGTCTCCTTGCAATTTCTGTTTTACCAACACCGGTAGGCCCACTCATAATGATATTTTTTGGTGTTATTTCTTCTCTGACGTCAGCAGGCAACTTGCTTCTTCTATATCTGTTTCTAAGAGCAACAGCAACGGCCTTTTTTGCGTTTGCTTGCCCAACGATATATTTGTCAAGTTCTGTAACAATTTGCTTTGGTGTAAAATTCATAAACATCTCCTTAAGACATTATAACATATTTTTGGAAAAATAAATCAACTAAATTTCTGCTCTGAAATCGCAAGCAGAGCATTTTACAACTTTGCCTTTCTTTACAAGATATTTTCCACAATTTGGGCACATTTCGCCCGTTGGAATATCCCAACTCATAAAGTTGCAACCTTCTCTGTCTTCACAGGCATAGAAGTTTTTGCCACGTTTTGTCTTGTATGCAAACACTCCCTTGCCACATTGTGGACAAACCCCAACAGGCTTTTTGGTCTCTTCTTCGTATGGTCTGATGTTTCTGCATTTTGGGAAGTTTGAACAACCCAAAAACTTGCCATATCTCCCTTCTCTGATAAGCATTTTATGCCCACATTTTTCACAGAGAATGTCCGTTTCAACAGGTTGTGCTTTCATGGTTACACTGCTTGCATCAGCCCTTGACAAAAGGCCTTTAAACCCATTCCAGAAATTGTCAACAACATCATGCCAGTCGTCTTTGTTTTCTGCAATATCGTCAAGTCTTTGCTCCATGTATGCTGTAAATTTTACATTTATAACCCCATGGAAGAACTGATCAAGATATTCTGTGATATGTCTGCCAAGTTCTGTTGGAACAAGGTATTTTCCGTCCTTTGTGCAATAGCTTCTTGCAGTCAAAATGGTTATGGTTGCAGCGTATGTTGCAGGACGACCAATTCCCTTTTCTTCCATAGCCTTAACCAAACTTGTTTCTGTGTATCTTGCTGGTGGCTTTGTAAACTTTTGTTCTTTCAAAATTTGCAAAACTTTAAGTTGTTCTTTCTCTTCAAGTTTTGGCAATTTGTCTTCTTTCTTTTCTTCTTCGGTATATTCCTTATAGACAGCAGTAAATCCGGCAAACTCAAGTGTCTTTCCTGTTGCTTTAAAGGTATAATCATTCACTCCAACAGAAATGTTTACGTTTGAATATTCGGCTTCAACCATCTGGCTTGCCATAAATCTTTCGTAAATAAGTTTGTAGAGTTTGTAGTTTTCTTTTGTAAGCGAATCTTTCACCATCTCTGGCGTAACTTGCATTGAAATAGGTCTGATGGCTTCGTGAGCATCTTGTGCGTTGCTCTTTGTGGCATAGATGTTTGGCTTTTCAGGAACATACTCTTTGCCATACTTTTCTGCAATATATGCTCTACATGCCTGTTGTGCATCAGCAGAAACTCTTGTGGAGTCCGTTCTGATATATGTGATAAGAGCCATCTTTCCTTCGCCCTTAACTTCAACACCTTCATAAAGTTCTTGTGCGCAAGATGTAATCTTTTTAAGACTCATGTTGAGTTTATTTCCTGCGTCTTGTTGCATCGTGCTTGTTGTAAATGGTGCTGGTGCATGAGATTTTGATGTTGTTCTTTTGATTTCTTCAACAACAAAGTCTTTTCCATCAATGTCGGCCAAAACCTTGTCAACTTGGTCTTTGTTTTCAAGTTTAATCTTTTTGCCCTTATAGTGTGTAAGGTTTGATTTAAACTTTATTGCGCCTTTTTGATGTTCTGCAGAAACGTTCCAATATTCTTCTGGCTTAAAGTTTTCAATTTCAATTTCTCTGTCAACAACAAGTTTGAGAGCAACAGATTGAACTCTTCCTGCAGAAAGTTTTGGAGCAATCTTTTTTGAAAGAATTGGCGAAAGTTTGTATCCCACAATTCTGTCCAAAACTCTTCTTGCCTGTTGTGCGTTTACAAGTTGCAAGTCAATTGTTCTTGGTTCGGTAAGAGCCTTTAAAACGGCTTTCTTTGAAATTTCATTAAATTGAATTCTGCACTTTGTGTTTGGATCTAAGTTAAGTTCGTGTGCAACATGCCATGCAATAGCTTCCCCTTCTCTATCCGGGTCGGTTGCAATCAAAACTTCGTCGGCTTTTTTTGCTTTACGTTGAAGTTCGGCAATCAATTCTTTTTTGTCTGGGTTGTCTTCGTAGTGTGGCTCATAATTGTTGTTTAAATCAATAGACAAAGACTTTGTAGGCAAATCTCTGATGTGTCCTTTTGTGGCAAAGACTTCGTATCCTTCGCCTAAATATTTCTTTAAAGTCTCCCTTTTTGCTGGGGCTTCGATAACTACAAGTTTCAAAACTAATCTCCTTTTTAATTTACTGCATACATTTGTGCTGGCAACTTCCTAATTAAACCACGAATTTCTAAAGTTGTCAAACAACTATTCAAAATATTGACAGAAAGCCCCGTTTTTTCTGCAATATAATCGACATTTTTCTCTCCATCTGCAAGTAAGTCCAAAATCTTTTTCTCATCAAATGAGAGTTGAACGGCTTTTGTTCTTTCTCTTTTTACATCAATTCCATAATAGTCCAAAATATCTTTTGCGTCCAACACGCATTGTGCTTGGCCGGACTTTATAAGCTCATTTGGAAGCGAACTCTTTTCGCTGTAAACACTGCCCGGAACAGCAAAGATATCCTTGCCATATTCAAGTGCAAACTCCTTTGTGTGAAGAGTTCCACTCTTAAGTCCAGCTTCTGTGATAAGCACTCCATCACTCAGCCCAGCAACAATTCTGTTTCTGTATGGAAATGTGTATCTCTTTGGTGTAAAAGATGGTGTATATTCCGAAAGCAAAAGGCCTTCTTTTGCAATCCTTTCTGCAAGATTTGTGTTTTTTGCTGGATAAATATTGTTGAATCCACTGCCAACAACTGCAATAGTCTTTCCACCAACATCAAGTGTGTTGCCGTGTGCAATTTCGTCCACGCCATAGCATAGACCACTTATCACAACCATTCCAGCTTCAGCAAGTTTTCTGGCAAACTTTTCCGTTGTCATTTTGCCATAATTTGATGGCATTCTTGTCCCAACAATCGCGATTGATTTTTTGTTTAAAAGCCCCAAGTCTCCTTTTGCGTATAACACAAGTGGCCTATCTGGCAAATCAACAAGTTTGTGTGGATATTCTTTTGAATAAATTGTCAAAATCTTTATGCCACTCTTTTTGATGTTTTCAAGGCTGTTTTCAAATTCCAGTCTGTCATAATTTTTAAGTGCATTGTGATATTCTTCTGTTGAAAAAACGTCCAAAGCCTGCTTGCTCTTTAAAACCTTGTCAATATCAAACGTGTCAAGACAATCCAAAAGTTTTTCAATTTTCTTGTTTGAAACTTCCATTCTTGACAAAAACACAATAAGTTTTTCTTTCTCTGTCATTTACACACTCCAATATTTTCTGTCAAGTCCACGATAAGAAATCGCTTCGGCCAAGTGTTGTGGCAAAATGTCTGTTTCGTTTTCAAGATCGGCTATTGTCCTTGCCACCTTTAAGATTCTGTCATGTGCCCTTGCAGAGAGTTTAAGGCTGTCAAAGGCCTGTTGCATAAGCGCCTGACATTCGTTTGAAAGTTTGCAGAACTTCTTTGTCTGTGGCACACTCATTTGTGCATTACAATGCGTCTTTGTCCCTGCAAATCTCTTCCTTTGAATCTCTCTTGCTCTGTCAACTCTCTTTTTTATTGACGCAGAAGTTTCTTCCGGCTTTTCTTTGTGTAAATCGCTATAAGAAATGTTGTCAACTTCAACGTGAATGTCAATTCTGTCCATAATAGGCCCAGAAATTTTTGAAAGGTATTTATGAATCTGTGCCGGAGAACACTTGCACTCTTTGTCC
>CAKJYB010000055.1 GCA_918241715.1 Clostridiales bacterium | reverse complement strand
GTCTTGTGTCGGCCGTAGAGAAAAATGACATGCTTTTGGTTTGTGTTGTGCTAAATTGCGGGCCGATGTTTCAGGAGAGTGCACAACTTTTGAATGAATGTGCAGAAAACTACAGGATTTATGATTTGACAAGTTTTTATGACTATCAAAAAACAATCGAAGTCTTTAATGGTGCAAAAAAGTATGCAAAAATAGGAACAAAAAAACACTTTTTTTATCCATTAACTGACGACGAAGTTGAAAAATTGAATTTTGTTTATGACTACAAACACTTTGTTTCTGCTCCACAAAAGAAAGAAACTGAAGTTGGAACTATTAAAACATTTTTGGGGAATGACTTGCTATTTTCAGAAAAAATCTATACAATAGATGATATAAAGCCAAGGTCAATTTCGCAAAGAATGAAAGATTTTTTTAGCAAGTGGTAAAATCGTCCCTTTGCAGATTGATGCAGGGGGATTTTTTATGAGATTAAACAAGTTTTTAAGCTCTTGTGGCATAGCTTCAAGAAGAAAATGTGATGAAATTATTTCTCAAGGAAGGGTGATTGTAAACGGAAAGGTTGCAGACAGCCTTGGTCTTTCTATTGACGAAAACAAGGATAGAGTGGAAGTTGATGGAAAGGTTTTGTGCCTGCCAAAAGAGTTTGTTTATCTCAAACTTAACAAGCCAAAAGGTTATGCATGCACTGCAAGTGATGAAAGGGGCAGAAAGACCATTTTTGACCTTATCAAAAGCGATGTAAGACTTTTTAATGTCGGAAGGCTTGACTACGACACAGAAGGTTTGTTGATTGTTACAAATGATGGGGATTTTGCAAACAAGATTATGCACCCAAGTTTTGCGATTGAAAAAGAATATATCGTAACCATTGAAGGAGAAATCAAAGAAAGTGAACTTGCAGTTTTAAGAAAGGGCGTTGTTGTAAACGGAGAGAGAATGCCATCTGCAAGAGTTAAGTTTGTTTCAACAGACGGAAAATTTACAAAACTCTCTGTTGTGATTGACGAAGGTCAAAACCATCAGGTAAGAAGAATGTTTGAAGCAATCGGCAGAGATATCAAACTTTTGAAAAGAATCAGAATTGGCAAAATCAGACTTGGTGGGCTTTATCGTGGAATGACCAAGCCTTTGACAAGGCAAGAGATTGACTATTTTATGGGAGAAAACAGGTGAGAGTTGCAGTAATTGGGGCAGGAGCATCTGGACTTTTTGTTTCTGGCTTGCTGGCAAAACAGGGACACGACGTTGTTGTTTTTGAGAAAAATGACAAAGTTGGAAAAAAGCTGTTTATAACCGGAAAGGGAAGATGCAATTTTACAAATGTTTGCCCAGTTGAAGAGTTTTTGAAGAATGTTGTAAGGGGACAAAAGTTTTTAAAGGGAGCCCTTTACAATTTTGACAGCAATATGTGCTTGGACTTTTTTGCATCTTTGGGACTAAAATATAAAGTTGAACGTGGAAACAGGGCTTTTCCAGAGAGTGATAAGTCAAGTGATGTGATTAGGGTTTTGAAAGACGTGCATTGTAAGAATGTGGAGTTTGTTTTTGACAGCGAAGTGTCTTCGGTTTACAGAGCAAACGAAAATTTTGTTGTTGTGTCAAACGGAAAGAAAAACGACTTTGACAGAGTGATTGTTGCGACAGGGGGAAAGAGTTATCAATCAACAGGAAGCACAGGCTTTGGATATAAGGTTGCAAAGGAATTTGGACATAATATTGTAGAGTGCGTTCCAGCACTTTGCCCAATCAAACTTAAGGACAAATTTGTAAAAGATTTGCAAGGAGTGTCTTTGAAAAATGTCAGCCTAAAAGCTGAATGTGATGGCAAAAAACTTGAAGAATTTGGTGAGATGCTTTTTACTGACGCTGGAATTTCTGGCCCAATTGTTTTGACTATGTCAAGCCTTATCAACAGGGGCAAAGATGTCAAACTTTGCATTGACTTCAAACCGGCACTTAGTGAAAAACAACTTGATCTCAGACTTTTGAGAGATTTTGAAGAAAACAAAAACAAAGACCTTAAAACAATTTTGAAAGGTCTTTTGCCAAAGGCTGTTGCAGACATTTTTCCAAGGGCTGTTATGCTTGACGAAACAAAGAAAATTCATGATATAACAAAGGCAGAAAGAGAAAAAATTGTTTCCGGACTTAAAAATTTTGCATTAAAATATGACGGACTTTATGATTTAAACTCTGCAATTGTTACAAGTGGTGGTGTTGATATCACACAAATAAACCCAAAAACTTTTGAAAGTAAGATTGCAAATGGTCTTTATTTTTTGGGAGAAGTTTTGGACGTTGACGCATTGACAGGGGGCTTTAGTTTGCAAATTGCTTGGGCTACGGCCTACTCTTGTGCGAAAAATTTTGTTTGAGTTAAAGGAGATAAATATGCTTTTATGGATTTCTAGAATTTTGGCTTATATTCCACTTACAATTATTCACCCAACTTGTGTAAAGGGGAAGAAAAACTTGCCAAAGGGCAAGGCTATTTTGTGTGCAAACCATTTGTCAAATTGGGATTTGCCACTTTATTATTTAAACACTTCACAACACCTTAAAGTTTTGGCCAAGAAAGAAGTTTTTGAAAAGAAAATCGGTGGCTGGTATTTGAAAACTTTGGGTGGAATTCCTATTGACAGAGATGGAAATGATATCAATGCAATAAAGAGTTGTATGAAAGCATTGAAAGAAGAAAAGAAACTTTTTATCTTTCCAGAAGGGACAAGGCTTAAAGATGACAGCAAGGTTTTGGGGGACTTTAAAAGTGGGCTTGCACTTATTGCAATCAAAACAAAGACTCCGATTGTGCCAATTTGGAATGTAAGAAGACCAAAGCTGTTTAGAAGAAGCATATTCTATATTGGAAAACCATTTGAACTTGAAGAGTTTTATGGTCAAAAACTTGACGAAGAAACTCTTGCCAAAGCAACTGAAGTTGTATGGCAAAAAATGCTTGAAACAAGAGAACTTGCTCTTGCAAAGAAAAACAAGAAAACAAAGTGATTTTATTGACATTTTTTTCTTATTTTGATACCCTTGTTTTGAATAAATTTTGACAAAAAAAGGTGCTTTACTATGACTGAAAAATTTAATATGGATATGATTGACAAAACATTTACAAGCTACAAAAAGGGGCAAACTTTTGATGGCGTTGTGGTGCTTAAAAGAGAAGATGGCGTGATTTTCAACATTGGTGGAAAAAATGACGCTTTTATTCCATCAAACGATTTTGAAAATTTTGATTCTGTAAAAATCGGAGACAGGTTTTCTGTTGTGATAACAAATCAAAAAAATGAAGAAGGTTTGATTGAAGCATCAAAATCGCTTGCAGACACGCTTAAGATGGCAAATCAAAATGCTCAGAGTTTGAGACTTGGCAGTAAGTTTACATTTGTTGTAACAAAAGTTGAAGATGGTCTTGTTTCAAAGATGGGAGATTACAAAATTGTCGTTCCACTTGAAGAAGCATCAGAACACTACATAAGAAACTTCAACTCTCTTGTTGGAAAACAACTTGAAGCTGTTGTAACTGAAATTGACAAAGAAAACAAACTTATTGTTGCAAGCGCAAAACTTTTGCAAGAACAGACAAGAGTTGCGATTGAAAAGAACTTTTGGAACATTATTTTTATCAACAAAATTGTTAAAGGAAAGGTTGAAAGAATCATGCCTTATGGCGCATTTGTTAGCGTTGAAGGGTTTGATTGCTTTTTGCACATTTCAAACATATCTTATGACAAACTTGACAAAGTTGAAGACGCTTTGAAAGTTGGCGAAGAGAAGATGTTTAAAGTGATAAAAGTTGACAGAGAAAACAAAAAAGTTGAGTTGTCTCTTAAGGCTCTTTTGGAAGACCCAAAAACCACAAGAATTAAAGAACTTTTGGTTGGAAACGTCTATGATGGCGAAGTGATCAAACTTTTGCAATTTGGTGCAATTGTTAGGGTTGAAAATGGGGCAACAGGACTTTTGCACATTTCAAACTGCACAGAAAATAGACAACGTAAAATTTATGAACTTGTTAAGGTTGGAGATAAAGTTAGGGTTGAAGTTGTCTCAAAAGACGAAGAAAATCAAAAGATTTCATTTAAACTTGAAAACCTATTAGGTTAGGAGATTTTGACAAGGAGAAGGGGCTATGTCTTGGCAGTGGTGGACAGCACAGGGTTTTGCTTTTGTTGGATTGATTTTTATTATTATTTCTTTTCAGCAAAAGTCGACAATAAAACTTGTATGGTTTAAGTTTGTTTCAACATTTTGTGTTTTTGTTGGATTTTTGTTTTTTGGAAACATTCCCGCAATCCTTATGAATGGTGCCGGAGTTTTAAGAAATAGTGTTGCCGTTTATTTTGCTTACAAGCCACAGACAAACAAGGCTTACAAGTATATTGCCGGGGGAATGATTGTTTCTCTTCTTGTTGCGTTAAACATCGTCTTTTGGAAAGATTATTTCAACTTATATAGCATGATTTTGGGGACGGCATTTGTGTTTACATATTTGCAACCAACGGCAGGGAGAATAAGATATTTTTCAATCGTTTCGGAAACAGGGGCTGTGGTTTACTATTCGCTTTTGTTTGCTCCGATGAATATTGCCATTGAAGCAACCGGACTTATATCTGCGATTGTTGGTATTTTCAGAATTGACAGGCCTGAAAGATTTGAAAGAGAAATGAAAGAAGAAGTCCAACTTCAAGACGAAGATGAAGAAGGGGAGTAAAAGCTCCCCAAAAACATTTTGAAATATGCTTGATAAAATGTTTAAAAAGTGATATCATAATCACGCTTGTGCTAATGTGGCTCAGTTGGGTCGAAGCGTAAAGAAAACTTACCCGTGTGTAAGTTTTTAGCGAAAGACGGGTGTAAACACACTCCGGAAGTGCAGCGTGGCTGCTCTTGATAAGTGTGTTTCAAAATGATATGATAGATTGTGGTTGTGCTAATGTGGCTCAGTTGGTAGAGCAGCTGATTCGTAATCAGCAGGTCGCGGGTTCGAGTCCCGCCATTAGCTCCAAAAAAAAGAGTGAAGATT
>CAKJYB010000054.1 GCA_918241715.1 Clostridiales bacterium | reverse complement strand
GTTGCAAACCCTCTTATCGTTTTTTATTTTGTCTGCAAGTTGATCAATTCCCGTGTCAATGGCATAGATTTTTTTTGCTCCGTTTTGAAGACAGACATCAGAAAAACCACCCGTTGATGCACCGATGTCAACAACAATTTTTCCCTTTAGGTCAACCCCAAAATCTTCAATTGCCTTTTGAAGTTTAAATCCCCCACGTGAGACAAATTCAAATGGCATGGTTTCAAAAACAGCATCTTCTTCGACCAAAAAAGAGGGTTTTGTCTCAACCCTTCCAGCAATCTTTACTCTTCCAAGTTCTACAGCTTGCTTTGCTTTTTGACGGGAATTGTATAGCCCTTTTTCAAAAAGTAAAACATCAAGTCTTTTCTTCATGTCTTTATGATATCAAAAAACAAAACAAAAGAAAAGCAAAACACATTGTTTTTATTTTTACATAAAATGTTTTTGGGGGTTAAAAATGAATTATACATCTTATCCTGGATATAGATGCTGTCAGCAAACACGTCCAAACGTTGGACTTCCATTTCCACCACCATGTCCAACGCCCACCCCAACACCAAGGCCATGTGGCTGTGAAGAAATGCTGGGGACCTTGTTTATGATTTGCATCTTATCAAACATTTTAAAATAAAAGAAGGCTGTTTAGCCTTCTTTTGTGTTTCTGCATAATTATTCATATTTATTTATTGTTATTCATTTTTAAAAGTTTTTTCCAATCTTCAACAAACCTGTGGCAAACTGCAAAGCTTTCGTCAAATGTCTCCTTTTTCGTCAAATCACATTCTGCAATTTTTAACAGAGATATAGGGTCTTTTGAACAGCCGGAAGAGAGAAATTTGATGTATTTCTTTGCAAAATCTTTGTCCGAAAGAATTTTGTTTGAAATTCTTATTGCGCTGATAAGTCCAGTTGCATATTTATACACATAAAAACTTCTGTAAAAATGTGGAATCCTTGCCCATTCATACTTCATTTCTGGAATTTGCATAACCCTTTTTCCAAAATAGAAGTTGTTTAATTCTTCATATTTGTCAGACAACAATTCGGCAGAAAGTGGTTTTTCTTTTTCGTATTCTGCATGCGCAAACTCTTCAAATTCTGCAAACATTGTTTGTCTGTAAATTGTTGCTCTTGCTTGACTTAGAAAATAGTCATAAAAATACATCTTTTCTTTGGCCGTCTTTGCTTTTTTGATAAAATAGTTCAACAAAAGCATTTCGTTTGTCGTGCTTGCAACTTCAGCGACAAAAATCACGTAGTCAGATGTTTGAATTGGCTGATGTTCATTTGAAAGGTAAGTGTGCATTGCGTGCCCCAGCTCATGAGCTAATGTAAACACACTTTCAAGGTTTCCTTCAAAGTTTGTAAGAACAACCGGTGTTGCACCATAAGTTCCTGTTGAAAATGCCCCACTATCCTTGTTTGTGTTTGGCATAACGTCAATCCATCTCTCATTTTTTGCCCTGTCAATAAGTGCGACATAATCTTTGCCCATAACAGACACGGCTTCTTTGATTACTTCAATTGCTTCATCATACGTAAATTTGAAGTTAAGGCTGTGTACAACAGGCGTAAACGTGTCATAAATGGCAAACTTATCAAGTCCAAGCATTTTTCTTTTGATTTCAAAATAATCATAGCAAACGTCCATGTTTTCTCTTACTTTTTCAATCAAAAGGTTGTAAACTTGCTCACTTGCTTCTTCTGCAAAGATTGCCCCAGATAATGCGCTTTTATGCTTTCTTACCTTGGCAAAAACGCAGTCTTCTCTGACATTGTTTATATAGTTGTTTGCAATAAAGTGAATATTTCTTCCAAAAGCACCATTCATTTCTTTGAAAGCATTTTTTCTGAGTTCTCTGTCAAGGCTTTCTCTGTAAATTGAATAGTTGGACTGGTTGAGTTTGTGTGCTTTGCCCTTGCTGTCCAAAATGTCGTTAAACTTTAAGTCAACATCAGAAAACTTGTCAAAAGTTGAAGACGAACCACCCATGCACTCCGAAATTCTTGAGATCAAAAGTTCTTCTTTTTTGCTTAATGTGTGCTTTTTATCTCTCAAAATTGCTTCAAAAAATCTTACATAGTTTTTAAATCTTGGATTTTGTTGCATACTTTTGATTTTTTGTGCAGGCAATTTGGTTATTTCCACAACAATAAAGGCTGTTTCGTTTGAAAATCTTGACGAAACATAGACCAATTTTTCGTTCATTTCGTTGGCATTTCTGTCAGCGTTGTTTTCGCATTGTCTTAGGTGTGCATAAACTGCAATCAAAGAAAACTCTTTAAGAAGTTTCATTTCTTTTTCAAGACACTCAAAAACCATGTTTTCGTCGGCAAGTTTTCCTTCGTATTTTTTGAAATCTTTTATTTGCTTATCAACTTTTTCAAGTCTTTCATAAAAAGATTCGTCATTTGCACAAAACTTTGAAAGGTCCCACTTGTATCTTTCTTCAATTTCACTTCTTTCTTTCATATTTCACCTATCTTGACAAATATTTTTCCATTCTAAATTTATTCCATGGGCTTACGTTTGTGTCTGGGCAAGCAATAAACACCATTCTTTGTTTTGTTGTTGGGTGATCAAAAGCAAGTTTTCCTGCCCACAGGCCAAGATTGCTTGTTCTGCCCTTTTCTTTTCCATACTTTACGTCCCCGACAAGAGAATGCCCAATGTTTGAAAGTTGAAGCCTGATTTGGTGGCTTCTGCCCGTCAAAATCTTTACTTCAAGCAAACTTTCCTTGCCGTTGTCTTCAAGATAATTATAGACAAGTTCTGCCTTTTTAGCCCCATTTTCTGCCATAGGAACAATCTTTACAATGTTCTCTTTTTCGTCCTTTTTAACATAGTTTGTAAGTTGTGCCCATCTGGTTTTTACAACTCCATTTACAACAGCATAATAAGTCTTTTCAACGCTGTGTGTTTGAAATTGATCAGAAAGTCTTTTTGCAGACTTGGAATTTCTGGCAAAAACCATAATCCCACCGGTTGGTCTGTCAAGTCTGTGGACAAGCCCAATAAATGCTTCTCCTTCCTTGTTATATTTTTCTTTAATGTATGCCTTAACCAAAGAAAGCATGTCTTCGTCTTTGCTTTCGTCAGCCATTGTTGGCACGTTTTGTGGTTTTATAACAACAACAATTTGGTTGTCTTCATACAAAACTTCTAATTTTTCCATACCTTCACTCCCGTTGCACCACATGGCAAAACAAGGCCTTCCTGCGTTGGAAGTCCTATTTCGTCTGCAGACACATTTTCGTTTCCAAAAACACTCTTCAAAATGTTTGCAATAACTGCTGGTTGAAGCCCAGTTGTATAAGAATTTATCAAAACAAAAAGTGGCTTGTCTGACAACACTTTTTTTGTAAGTTCCACAAAATCCGCAAGATTGTCTTCAAGTTTCCACATTTCGCCACTTGGACCACGTCCATAGCTTGGTGGATCCATGATTATTGCATCATAGAAATTCCCACGCCTGATTTCGCGCTCTACAAACTTTTTGCAAT
>CAKJYB010000053.1 GCA_918241715.1 Clostridiales bacterium | reverse complement strand
CGATTTACGATTCAGTTAAAAACTGACTCGTAAATCGCAATATCATAATTTGTTGTGTCGTTGAATTCAAGAAGGAATGCATTTTCTCCAACGTTAAGGTTTCCAACGCTTGTTCCTGCTTTTGAGATAAACACTTCAAGGTTTGCTGCATATGAAAGCTCAGAAAATGCGCTCTCTTTTCCGCGTCCATACAATGCTTTTGAGTTTTCTGCTCCAAGTGAAACGTATGTTGATGATTGATATCCAGATGCAACTGCATTTTCGTTGAAGAAGAACAAGAGTTCTGCTGGGATTGTTGAGTCAACATCTGTAAGTCCAATTCTTTGAACCATTTCAAGTTTTCCTGGAATTGAATTTGTTGGGAATTTTGGATGTCCCTTATAGTAGTATACATAATTTTCAAATCCATAGTGCGCCATCAAAGCCTTTGTATATTCTTTCAAATATGGTTCTTCGTTTCCAACTTCTGATGATGACCATGTTCCAAGAATAACCATCGCTTGTTTGCCTGATTTTGTTGCAGCTTCAAACATGTCGTCTGCAAATCCATACAAGTCTAACAATGCTTCTTCATTAAACCATCTGTTTGCTCTTTCTTCAGTGAGTTCTGCAAGTTTTTCTGCTTTTTCTGCGTCTGATTTTTCAATGTTTGTTTCTGTTTGAAGCCACTTCATATAAGCAACTTTTGGAGAAATTGCGGTAACAAGTGTGTTGAGATCTTTCACTGCAACAACTGTTGCAAGTTCGCTGGAAAGTGTTGAGTCTTTTGTTGCCATTGTTCCACTGATTCTTGAAAGCCACCAGTCAACATTTGCCTCTTCTTTTGCCATCACATAAGCATATTCTTTAAGATTGTTTCCCTTAATCTTAAACTTTGTGCTTGTTCCGTCGTAATAACCTTTGTTTGCGACTTGTTCTTTCAATGTATCATATTCTTCTTTCATTTCGTTATATCTTGCAACATTTACTGCATGGTCTGTGTTGTTAAAGTTTTTGTTGAAGTCTGCAAATGATGCTGTTCCGTCTGAAATAAGTGTTACATGATAGTTTGTTGCAGGAATTCCTTGTGCAATTGTTGCTTGCAACCAACCCCATGCAAAATAGTCGTTATAATACAAATTGAATGTTGATGTCTTGTCAAGTTCGTACAACTCTTTTATATACTCTGCTGTAACGTTGTAAATGACATCTTCGTTGCTCTTTAAAATTTGTTCTTGTGTTGCTGTTGGAACTGTATATACGTTTTCTGGAAGAGCTGAATAGTCCCAAGCGCCACTTCTCTTAAACCAAACAAATGTTGGGATTTGTCCTTCGTTTGTTATTTCTTGCAAAGATAATGTAAAGATTGTAACAGGCATTGTTGCTGTAAGTGGGGCAAAATTATATTCGTCTGCCCTTACTTTTACATCTTTTTCTTCTGTTGCCGTAAAGATTCCACGGTGTGCCTTAACCACAACTTTGCATTTTCCATAAATGGCATCAACTTTCTTGTGCCCTACCAAAAGTTGTGATGAGTTTGCCAACGTCTCTCTTGAAACAAGTTCTTTTCCGTGATAAACAGAAATTTCTACGCTGTCAACAAGTTTGTCGGTATCCCACCCAACCATAATTTGATTGGAATCTCCATCTTGTGTTGCCGTTATTTTTGCGTTGACTTTGTAAACACAACACCAAAGTATTGGGAATACAATCACGAAAGCACAAATCAAGGCGCCAAGTACAACAAGTGGTATCCATTGTTTTTTGTTTAATTTCATTTTTTCCTCCTTTTGAAATCTATGATTAGATTACCACCCACCCCCGCAAAATGTCAAACGAATTAACCTCTTTTTACGTTATTTAACACTCCTTATTTATTATTTAAAATAAATACTATTTTAATGCATATTGCAACAATATTTTAAAAGACCTTTTTCTTTGTTGTTTTCGTACAAAATCATTTGGAATTTTTATGTGTTTTGTTCTATAATTTCATTGTCGATAAAAATATAAATAGGAGATGAATATGGCAAAAAAATACGTATATCAATTTAAAGAAGGAAATGCTCAAATGCGTGAACTTCTTGGTGGAAAAGGTGCCAACCTTGCCGAAATGACAAACATTGGACTTCCTGTTCCACAAGGCTTCACAATCACAACAGAAGCCTGCACACAATACTATGAAGACGGCAGAAAAATCAACAAAAACATTCAAGCCGAAATCATGGAAAACATCACAAAACTTGAAAAACTTACAGGAAAGAAATTTGGCGACAAAGAAAACCCACTTCTTGTTTCTGTTCGTTCTGGAGCAAGAGCTTCAATGCCAGGAATGATGGACACAATTCTCAACCTTGGACTCAACGAAGATGTTGTTGACGTTTTGGCAAAGAAGTCCGGAAATCCACGTTGGGCATGGGACTGCTATAGAAGATTTATTCAGATGTTCTCTGACGTTGTTATGGAAGTTTCAAAGAAAGACTTTGAAGTTTTGATTGACAAAATGAAAGAGAAAAAGCATGTAACTTTCGACGTCGAACTTACAGCTGACGATTTGAAAGAACTTGCAAAAGAATTTAAAGCAAAATACAAAAAAGCCCTTGGAAAAGACTTCCCAACAGATCCAAAGGAACAACTCTTTGAAGCAATCAAAGCCGTTTTCCGTTCTTGGGACAACCCACGTGCAAACGTTTATCGTATGGATCACGACATTCCATACAGCTGGGGAACAGCCGTAAACGTTCAAATGATGGCATTTGGAAACATGGGAGACGATTGTGGAACAGGTGTTGCGTTTACACGTAATCCTGCAACAGGTGAAAAAGGTCTTATGGGTGAATTCTTGATGAACGCACAAGGTGAAGACGTTGTTGCCGGAGTAAGAACACCAATGCCAATTTCAAAAATGAAAGAAGTTCTTCCAGAAGTTTACAAACAATTCCAAGAAGTATGCAAAACTCTTGAAAAACACTACAGAGATATGCAAGATATGGAATTTACAATCGAAAAAGGCAAACTTTATATGCTTCAAACCAGAAATGGTAAGCGTACAGCTGCTGCAGCTATCAGAATTGCTTGCGATTTGATTGACGAAAAAATGATTACAGAAAAAGAAGCATTGATGCAAATTGATGCAAAGACACTTGACATGCTTTTGCACCCAACATTTGACGTTGAAGCTCTTGCAAAGGCTGACAAAAACAACGTTGTAGGAAAAGGTATTGCTGCTTCCCCAGGCGCTGCTGCAGGAACAATCGTATTTACACCAGAAGATGCAGTAAAACTTGGAAAAGAAAAGAAGAAAGTTGTTCTTGTTAGACTTGAAACATCTCCTGAAGATATCGAAGGAATGAAATATTCTCAAGGTATCCTTACCGTTCGTGGTGGACAGACATCACACGCTGCCGTTGTTGCTCGTGGAATGGGAACATGCTGTGTTTCCGGTTGTGGCGACATCAAAATGCACGAAGAAGAAAAATGGTTTGAACTTGGTGGAAAAGTGTTCCACGAAGGCGACGAAATTTCACTTGATGGCTCAACAGGAAAGATTTATAGCATAGCAATCAAAACCGTTCCTGCAGACCCAAATAGTGGCTATTTTGGCAGAATCATGAAACTTGCTGACAAGTATAGAGCACTTGGAGTAAGAACAAACGCAGACACCCCAGCAGATGCTGCACGTGCTGCAGAACTTGGTGCTGAAGGTATCGGTCTTACAAGAACAGAACACATGTTCTTTGGACCTGGCAGAATTGAAAAATTCCGTGAAATGATTTGTTCTGACACGGTTGAAGAAAGAGAAAAAGCATTGAATGCTTTGGAGCCTATTCAACAAGCAGACTTTGAGGGACTTATGGAAGCTCTTCAAGGCAAGCCAGTAATTATTCGTTATTTGGATCCACCACTTCACGAATTTGTTCCAACAGAAGAAAAAGACATCAAACTTTTGGCAAAAGCAAAACACAAATCAGTTGAAGAAATCAAACTCCTTTGTGATAGTTTGCACGAATTCAACCCAATGATGGGACATCGTGGTTGCCGTCTTATTGTAACCTACCCTGAAATTGCAAGAATGCAAACAAGAGCCGTTATCAAGGCTGCCCTTGCTGTTCAAAAGAGACACCCATCTTGGAAAGTTGTTCCAAACATCATGATTCCACTTATTGGAGAAGTAAAAGAACTTGCATTCTGCAAGAAAGTTGTTGTTGAAACAGC
>CAKJYB010000052.1 GCA_918241715.1 Clostridiales bacterium | reverse complement strand
CATTTATAATTTGCAAGTTTTTTAGAGATATTCCCCTTTAAAAGTTTGATAAAATCATGACGATTTTTCCCCTTAAGAAAGAGTTCTCCAAATTTTAAAAGCAAAACTTTTTTCATATTAAGACACCTTTTCTTTTATATCTTTATAGGTTTCAACAATAATCTTTCCAGCTTCTTCTATTTCTTTTACGCTTTGATATGCACTAAAACTGATTCTAACGCTGGAAACAATTTTGTCTTTGTCAAATCCAATATTTTCAAGCACCCTGTTTCCTGCTTTCTTTGCAGAACAAGCACTTCCAAGCCCAACAACAACGCCCTTTTCGTCAAGAGCATGAAGCATAGTTTCCCCTTTAACGCCATTAAAGGCAACATTCAATATGTATGGAGAGCCAGCAAAATCAACACATTCGACACCACCAGCCGTCAAAATCTCAACAAGCGATTTCTTAAGTTCTTCAACATGTTCAAGGTTTTTTCTTACGTCAGTAAGTTCTACAGCACGCTTAAATTGCATGATTCCGGGCACATTTTCCGTCCCAGAACGAACTCCATATTGCTGTCCACCACCCTGGAATAACTCTTTAAGTGCACCTTTGTTTTTTACATAAAGACCTGCAACACCCTTTGGCCCATGAATTTTGTGGGCACTAAAAGAAAACAAATCAACAGGCGTTTTTCTCAGTGAGAAAGGGATTTTCATAAAGCCCTGAACGCCATCTACATGCAAAACTGCCCTTGGACAAAGCCTTGTTTTAAGTTTTATGATTTTGTCCAAATCGTTTACAGCGCCTGTTTCGTTGCTTACAAACATAACACTTATAAGTCTTGTTTTTTCATTTAAAACTTTTTCAAGTTCAACCAAATCGACCTGTCCAGCAGAATTTAATGGGACAAAATGCACTTTACAGCCATCAAGCTCCATCTTTTTTGCAACATTATATACAGATGGGTGCTCTCCAGCCGAAAAAACATATTCATAATCTCCCTTGCGAAAACTCCCTTTGATTGCCAAATTGTTGCTTTCTGTTGCAGAACCAGTAAAAATGACGTTTCCATCACTTGCACCAAGCACATTTAAAAAGAACTTTTCTGTCTCAAGCAAGGCCTTTGACACATTCATAGACTCCATAGACATAGCAGATGGATTAAAAAAGTCTTTGCAAGCATAACCACCATACACTTGCAAACACTCTTCAAACATTTTTGTCGTTCCTGCATTGTCTAAAAATATCATTTAACTTTCCTTATGTTGTGTATTATTCAAACATCATTTTGCATAACACCACAATATTTAGATTTGACGAAGTTTTGCTCCAAATCTAAATTCAAGACTTTTAAGCACCTTGTTTACTGCAGAGTTTATTTCATCTCCGGTAAGAGTGCCTTCTTCAGATGCAAACACAATTTTGTATGCCATGCTCTTTTTATCTTTTCCAAGAGCATCACTTCTGTAAACGTCAAACAAGTTTACTTCGTAAAAGTGTTTGCCTGAAGCAGATTTGATTGCGGCAATAAGTTCTCCGTTTGTGATTTTTTCGTCCACAACAACAGCAATATCTCTCTCAACTGCCTGATATTTTGAAACTTCTTTTGTCTCATACTTCTTTTCTGGCAAACCAGCGATATAGTCTGTGTCAAGTTCTGCATAATAGACGTCTTGATTTATGTCATAGTTTTTCAAAACTTGTTTGTGAAGTTTTCCAAACCAGCCAACAACCTTTCCGTCTTTTGCAATAATATCAGCACTTACGCCTGAATGTAAATATGGCTCTTTCGACCTTTCAAGCGTATAATCCAAACTTGTTGAAACAAGCAAGTTTTCAATAACATTTTTAAGTTGGAAGAAGTCATAACCACTTTCACACACTGCAATTGAAAGTCTGTTGTTTTCCACAGGAAGTTCTTTGAGTGGCAATTCTTTTGGTTGGTATACCCTTCCCACTTCAAACAAGCGTAAATCCTTGTTTCCAACTGACAAGTTGTAGCTTATGTCAAGCAAAAGCGCATGAGCCATAAGCGTTCTTACGCTGGACAAATCTTCGCTGATTGGGTTTGCAATTTTAATAACCTTTCTTCTTTCGTCATTTTCTGGCAACAAAAGTTTGTCAACGGCTGTTGGAGAATAAAGTGAATAGTTTAAGGTCTCATAGAATCCCATGTCAACCAAAATGTTTTTAAGCCCGTTTTCCACAACAAGTCTTGGCTCATATTGCCCTATTGTTATGGAAGAGTTTTCAAACATTGTCCCTTCAACATTGTTGTATACATCATATCCATAAATTCTTATGATTTCTTCTGCAACATCATTTTCGTTTTTGATGTCTTCTCTTATATAAGGAGGAACGCATGTCAACACATCTCCATTGATTTGGCTTTCAATCCCAAGACCATTTAATATTTGCAAAACTTTCTCTTTTGCAATAGAAACGCCCAAAATTTTAAGCACTTTTGAATAGGAAAGACTGATTTTTTCGCTTGCTCCTATTTTTTGCTTGGAATTTACTTGATCAATGATTCCGTCAACAATTTGTCCACAACCAAGTTTGTCAACAAGGTTTAATGCTCTCTTAAGAGCAACACTTGGAGTGTTGATGTTTACCCCTTTTTCGTATCTTGCAGAAGAGTCTGTCCTTACGCCAAACTTCTTTGCAGTAAGTCTTATGCTCTTCAAATCAAAAACTGCACATTCAAAAACCGACTCTGTTGTATCAGCACCAATGCAAGAGTTTACACCACCGATAACACCGGCAATAACAACAGGTTTGTTCTGATCTGCAATAACCATCACATCTTCGTCAAGATTGTATGTTTGGCCATTCAAAACGGCAATCTTTTCGCCTTTCTTTGCCTGACGAACACAGATTTTGTGTCCATCAAGATATTTATAGTCAAAAGCGTGCATTGGCTGGCCTTGCTCTATAAGAACATAGTTTGTTATGTCAACCATATTGTTGATTGGTTTAATTCCAACGCCAAAAAGTCTGCTTCTAAGCCAAAGTGGTGATCTTTCAAGTTTGATGTTTTTTACGTAAGCGCCACAATAACGTGAGCAGTTTTCCGTCATAATCTTTATGTCAACATAATCTTTTACGTTGCCACCACATGTCTTGTAAGACAATTCTGGCTCCTTAAACTTTTTGTTGTAAAGTGCACAGATTTCATGAGCAATCCCAACAACGCTGTTGCAGTCAGGTCTGTTTGGCGTAACATTGATGTCAAACACAACATCGTTGAGAAGCAAAGCATCTTCAACTTTTGTTCCTGCAACAAAATCTTTTGGGAAAATCAAAATTCCATTTACAGAAGCGCCTTCTATATAGTTGTCGTCAATTCCAAGTTCTTCGCCAGAACAGAACATTCCATCACTCAAAACGCCCCTAAACTTCGATGGTTTGATTTGAATCCCGTTTGCAAGGTCAGCCCCGTCAAGAGAAACCGGCACAAGTGCACCTTCAAAAACATTTGTTGCCGAAGTTACTATTTGCACATTTCTGTTTCCAACATTAACTTGACAAACAACAAGCCTGTCAGCTTCTGGGTGCTTTTCGATTTTCTCAATTCTTCCAACATAGACATCGTGCAAATGCTTGTTGAGATAAATCACATCTTCAACTTCAAATCCAGAAGTGGTAAGTCTGTCTGCAATTTCTTGTGGTTTCAAATCACTCAAATCTACAAAATCTTTCAACCAATTATATGATACTTTCATTATATAACCCCTTTAATTTATTGAATAATACACAATATTTTGTATTTTGTTTTGCATAATACACAAAATGTTATCTCATTTGCTTTAAAAAGCGAATGTCGTTTCTAAACAAATATTTGATGTTTGGAATCTTGTTTGTAACCATGACACTTCTGTCAATCCCCGGTCCAAATGCAAAACCACTATACTTTTTGCTGTCAATTCCAGACATTTCCAAAACTTTTGGATTTACCACTCCTGCGCCAAACACTTCGGAAAATCCTGTTCCCTTACACAAAGAGCACCCTTTGCCTTGGCACATCTGACATGTTGCATCAATTTCAATGCTTGGTTCGGTAAATGGAAAGTATGATGGTCTCACTCTCATCTTAACATTTTCACCAAAAAGACGTCTCAAAATCTCTTTGATCATAAGCATAAGGTCCTTAAGTCCGATATTTTCGTCAATCACAAGAGCTTCAAACTGGTTGAAGATTGGTGAGTGAGAGCTGTCGCTGTCATTTCTGTAAACTCTGCCCGGACAAACTATTTTGAAAGGTGGCTTCATTTTTTCCATAGCTCTGACCTGCATGTTTGATGTTTGAGAACGCATCAAAATATTGTCCGAAATAAAGAAAGTGTCCTGCATATCTCTTGCAGGGTGATTTTTTGGGACATTCAAGGCTTCAAAGTTGTAATAATCTGTTTCAACTTCTGGCCCCTGAATAACAGAAAACCCCATCTCAACGCAGATTTCCATAAACTTGTTGTTGAAACGTGTAAGTGGGTGCAAAGCGCCTTTCTTTACGCCCTTGCTTGGCTCTGTTATGTCAACTTTCTCTTTTTCCATATCTGCCATAAGTTTGGCATTTTCAAGGTTTGCAAGTTTTTCTGACAATCCGTTTTCAAGGCTTTCTCTAACGCTGTTTGCAAGTGAGCCAACTTCTCTTCTGTCTTCTGGTGCAACATCTTTCATTCCACGCAAAATTTGTGTCAACTCTCCTGTTTTTCCAAGATATTTGACTCTGATTTCGTCAAGTTCTTTCAAGTCTGCCGATTTTTCAATTTCGGCAAGCCCATTTGTCAAAATCTCGTTTAGTTTTTGCTTCATAATTTCTCCTTTTAAAACAAAAAATCGCCCCTTGTATTAGGACGAATTCTATCGTGGTACCACCTAACTTCTTGCTGTAAAGCAACTTATTTCAAACTTACGTGTTGACGGACGGCATTCCCTACTACCATTTCAAGATGCAGCTAGAAAGTGAATTCAAAATCTCACCTTTATCCAATTTTCAGCACACATTGGACTCTCTGAAAAAGGCTTCCGAAATTTACAAGTCTTTCATTATCGCTTTTATATACTTGGTTATTTTAACACATAAACAAAAACAAGTCAAATGTTATAAAGGCTTTGTTTTACAATTTTTTTGTGCTAAAATGCTGTTATGAATAGTTTTGAAAAACTTGTTGTTGACAGCGTTAAAAACCTTAAAAAACCGACAATTTACTTTTTTTTGAAAAATGCCGGTTTTTCCGAACATTTTGTAAAAAATCTCAGAAACACGCCATCAGCAATCAGACTAAATGGTCAAGAGACCACCATAAACAAACAGATTTCTGTCGCTGACATTATTGAAATCTCAAAAAGCCCAAACAAGCCAACTCTGGCACAAGAATGTGATGGAGACCTTGACATTTTGTATGAAGACGAAGACTACCTTGTGGTCAACAAGCCACACAACCTTGCATGCATTCCAACACGTTCTCACTTTGCAAACAATCTTGGTGGAATGATTTTGAAATATATGCACAAAACAGACCCCAATTTTGTGCTTAGAATCATCAACAGGCTTGACAAAGAAACAGCAGGACTTGTTGTGGTGGCAAAAAATGTGCCAGCATACAACAACATATCAAAAGTCGAAAAGACTTACTATGCCCTTTGCAACGGCAAAATTGACAAAGATTTCACCATTGACAAGCCGATAAAAACCGAAACAGAAAACGGAATAAACAAACTCAAAAGAATTGTCTCTTCAGACGGAAAAAGAGCAACAACTCATGTCTATCTGTGCAAAAATTATGCAGACTACAGCCTTGTAAAACTTGTTTTGGAAACCGGCAGAACGCACCAAATAAGAGTTCACCTTTCAAGTGAAAACCACGCACTTCTTGGCGACACAATTTATTCTTCAAGCACTGCTTCTCATGCATTTTTGCTTCTTAAAGATGTCAGTTTCGTTCACCCAAAAACCAGGCAAAAGATTTCTCTCTCCTGCGATTTTCCAAAGGATTGGACTGATTATTTAAAATAAAGAAAGCTCACGTTTTGTGAGCTTCTTTTTATTTAGAGTTTTTTGTTGCTGTTCGTCTTCCGGCGCAACATTTTCCACAGCCAGCTTGTTTTGCTGATGTGTCAATCGACTCTTCTTTCAAGTTTTTGCTGTTTTGTTTAGATTTTTTTCCAAACATGATTTACCCCCTTCAATATTATTCTGCCTAAAGGGAGTTTTTTTATACAAAAAAAAAGAGCATATATGCTCTTATTTTTTAGATGGTTTTGTTGGCTTTGATTCTTTTTCAAGAAGATTGTAATATTCGTCAAACACAGCAATAGCTGTTTTTTCGTTTTGTTCTACCATCAACACTGATCCTGTTGGTCTTTCGTCAACATAGAAAACAACTGCTTCGTCATCTTTGATTCCAGGAATCTTGTCTAAAGGTCTCAAAACACAATAAACTTTTTCGTTGTAAGGAATAACTGCGATTTGTTCAAAGGTCATAACCTTACCCTTTTCGTCCATAAGTGAAATTGGATCTGTGTTATGTTCGTCCAAAAGAACTTCAAGAACGTCTTGTGCGCCTGCTTCTTTTTCAGCTTCTTTTGCTACTTCTTCAATTTTGTTGAGTTTTTTCTTATCCATAATTTTTCTCCTTTATTTTTTTGGATTTTCATCTAGATAATTTTGCAATATGATCTGTGCAGATATCTTGTCCAAAAGCTCCTTTCTCTTTTCCCATTTAATTTTTGCTTCTTTGAGATATTCTTCTGCTTCAAAAGATGTATATCTTTCGTCCTGAAAGTCAACTTTGATTCCGGTTTTTTGCGAAAGTTTTTCTGCAAATGCCCTGACAGCCTTTGACATTTCACCTTCTGTGCCGTCTGTTTGAAGTGGAAGTCCAAAGACAATCAAATCAACAGACTTTTCTTTGACAAGACCGGCAAAATAATCCAAATCTTTCTCTTCCGACACATTTTTGTAAATGTGATCAGCAGATGCAATTGTAGATGACAAGTCGCTGAAAGCAACTCCCGTCCTTGCCTTTCCGTAATCAAGCCCCATCTTTCTTGTATATTGCATTTGTATCACCATTTTTATTTTATCTTACTTTTGTTTGTTTAGTCAAACGATTTAAAACAAATTATTTACATTCAAACAAATTTTTGCCACTTGAAATCGAAACTTTAAGTGGAACAACAAAATGGCAGACATTTTCCATGCAACTTTGCAATATTTCTTTAATCTTTTCTTCTTCGTCTTGTGGAGCATCAACTATAAGTTCATCATGCACCTGCAAAATCAAATGGCTCTTCATGCCTTTAATCTTGTCAAAAACCTTGACCATGGCAAGTTTGATTATATCTGATGCAGTGCCCTGAAGTGGCATGTTCATTGCAATACGTTCACCAAACTTCTCCACAATTTTGTTTGAAGATTTGATTTCTGGAATGTGTCTAACTCTGCCAAAATAAGACTTGATATATCCATGCTCCTTTGCATATTCAACGTTTGAATCCATAAAGGTTTTGATTTTTGGGTATTTTACAAAATAGTTATTGATGTAGTGCTTTGCCCTTGCAACAGGTGCTTTTATGTTTTGAGCAAGCCCAAAATCACTGATTCCATAAATAATGCCAAAGTTGACAGCCTTTGCATCACGTCTTTGCTCTGGCGTTACATCTTCCACTCTCACACCAAAAATTTCACTTGCTGTTTTTGTGTGAATGTCGACATTTTGGTTGTATGCTTCAATCATGTGCTCTTCTTGAGCCATGTTTGCAAGAAGTCTAAGTTCGATTTGGCTGTAGTCTGCAGAGATAATTCTGCCATTTTCATACTTTGAAACAAAGATTTTTCTAAGGTTTTTGCTCTCTTCATTTCTTGTTGGAATGTTCTGCATGTTTGGCTCAGAACTTGACAATCTCCCTGTTGCAGTCAAGGTTTGATTGAAACTTGTGTGAATAACTGCTCCGTCTGTTTCGACAATGCTTTTGTAAACATTTATGTACGTGCTCAAAAGTTTTGCAACTTTTCTGTAGGCAATAATATATTCCACCACTTCATGTTGGTCTCTGATTTCTTCCAAAACATCAATGTTTGTGGAACGCTTCTTGTTGTTGTAAGCGTCAAGACCAAGTCTGTCAAACAACACTTCTGCAACTTGCTTTGGAGAATTTATGTTAAACTCCACCCCGGCCAATTGCCAGATTTTTTGAGTGATATTATCAATTTCTTGACTATATTTTTTGTCAAGCTCCGAAAGTTCTTCAGGGTTTACCTTAAAGCCTTCTTTCTCCATTGAAACAAGCACTCTGACAAGTGGAATCTCTATGTCTTTGTAAATCATAAAGACATTTTCTTTTATCATTTCTCTTTCAAGTTCTGCCTTTAAAGAGATGTATTCTTCCACGCTAGGATTTGGCAGTTTTGGAAGCCCTGCAAACAAGACATATCTTGCAATATCAATGTCGAAAAAGTTTGAAAGTTCTATTTCATATTTGTCCAAAATCTTTATGTCTTCTTTGGAAGAATTTGTGATTTTAAGGACGTTTTCGTTTTCAAACACCCCCTTGAAAGTCATCAAAATATCTTTCATTTCAATTGGCACAGAAAACAAATCAATCTCTTTCTTCACGTAACCCACAACTTGATTGTCATAGGCAAATTCCAAGGTGTTTAAATTAAAACAAAAAGTGTTTTTAATGTTTTTGGCAAAGTCTTTAACTTCGTCCAAAGTTGAAAGCAAAACTCTTTGAACTTCGACGTGCTTTTCTCCAACGCCTTCCCCAAAAATGTCCTTTCTGTTTGTCAGACTTCTAAAGTCCCACTCTTCAAAAAAGTCTCTAACTTCTTGAGAAAATGGAAAATCATATCTGCAATCTTCAAGTTTGAAATCTATTTCGCAATCAGTTTTGATTGTTGCAAGAGTTTTTGACATATATGCAGACTCTTTTCCTGCCAAAAGTTTTTCTTGAAGTTTTCCACCAATATCTTCAATGTGGTTGTATATGTCGTCAATATCTTCATATTTTGACAAAAGAGTAAGCGCCGTCTTCTCTCCAACGCCTGCAACACCCGGAATGTTGTCAGAACTATCACCCATAAGGGCTTTGAGTTCTATGATTCCGTGTGGTTTAAAACCATATTTTTCAAAGAGAGTCTGTGTGTTGTAAATTTCAACTTCAGTAACACCCTTTCTTGTAAGCCATACTTCTGTGTCCTGTGAAACAAGTTGCAAAAGATCCCTATCTCCAGAAACAAGAATGTTGTGTTTTCCTGAAGATCTTACAATTGTTCCAATAATATCGTCTGCTTCTATTCCAGCAAACTCAAAAACCTTGATTCCCATGATTTCACACATTTGCTTTATCACAGGAAATTGCTTTCTCAAATCGTCGGGAGTCTCTCCCCTTGTCCCCTTATAATCTGCATAAATGGCATTTCTAAAAGTCTGCCTTGCATGGTCAAATGCAACAGCAACGTAAGTTGGTTTTTGTTCGCAAATAAGTTTTACCAAAAGGTTTGCAAAACCAAAAACAGCCCCTGAAGGCTGTTTTTTTCTGTTTGATAAATAAGGCATTGCATAGAATGCCCTATTTGCCAAGCTATTTCCGTCAATAATTATAACCTTTTCCAAAGCACACCCACAGATAGTATTTTCAAAAAGTTATTTTCTAAAACAACATTCTTACAGCGTCAACTGCAGCTGAAGCTGGCTTTCCACCAAACAATTTGTAGATTACTTCTGGTGCAGCAAGAACAACTATGTAAGCAATAACTGCAACAATCAACAAAATAAAGAACACCGTCTTAAGTGGACTTCCTGCAAAGTTTACAAGAGCAAAGCAGAAAATGATTGCAACTCCACCAAATGCCAAAACGATTTCAAACCATTTTTGATTTACAAAAGATGGGTCCCATGCAGTTTCTTTTGCAACAATGTTTACTGCCAAAAGTGCAATATAAGCAATTGACAAAACTGACAAGATTGTGTATAAAACTCTCTTCATATTTCCTCCTACACTCTTATATTAGCACACAAAAAACTGAATATACAAACACTTTTTAAAAATAAATAAAAACCACACAAAATTGTGTGGTCTTTGTTTTTTGTGTTTTTCTTCATACATTCTCCTTTTTCTTCTTTTTGTAAGGTGCTTCAACGGCTTTTGGAACACATTCCTTAGAAAAGCATTCAAACATCTTCTTCATGCAGTCTTCACAAAACACCAAATCGTGTCTTATAAAACCCTTTGTGCTAAAGCTGTATTTTGCCAAGTTTTTGCACCCATAAAAATCACAGCCCTGCTCATGCCTACATACTTGCATTTTCATCTTCTTTCTCCTTTTCTTTCAAAAGTTGCAAAAGTCTTTCTTTCTCTTTCAAAAGTTCTGCGTCTGTCATGCGTGAAATCTCATCGTCAAAACTTCCGTCTTGCTCAAGCAAAAAGCGTAGTGCGTTTATGTCTGGTGGGTTTGTCTTCTTTGTGATTTTTCTTTTCGACAAAACAGAATTGCCGTTTTCGTCAGAGACATACTCTTCCAAAATTTCATCACTTTCATAGCCCAAAGCCTTTTTTAAAAGAGCTTCTTTAATTTTTTCGTCAAGCACTGATGTTCTCCTTACAACTTTTGCCTGCATTTTATCTTTGAAAAAAGCGACTTTCAACATTATGTGTCAAAAATTTGCCATAAAAATAAAATGTTATTGTAAGGAGATGTCAAAGCACTAAGGAAAAAATGAACAATATACTATCGTTTAAAAATGTAAACTATTTTTATCAAACAAAAGATGACGAAATCTTTGCACTAAAAGACATCACCTTTAACATAGAAAAAGAGCAGTTTGTCTCTTTAGTTGGCCCAAGTGGCTGTGGAAAAACAACAATTCTTTCTCTTACTGCAGGTCTTTTAAAGGCTTCTTCTGGAGAGATTCTTTTGGACGGGAACCCAAAGATTGACACAAAAAAAATTGGTTATATGTTCCAAAAAGACCACCTTTTTGAATGGCGTTCTGTCTGGAAAAATATAACCATTGGACTTGAG
>CAKJYB010000051.1 GCA_918241715.1 Clostridiales bacterium | reverse complement strand
CATCTTGATTGCAAAACAACCACTTACACTCACAAACACAGCAGACAAATTTGATGTTTCTGTAAATGTTATCGGTGGTGGAATTGCTGGTCAAGCTGGTGCCATCTGCCACGGAATTGCAAGAGCTCTTTTGAAAGTTTCAGAAACATACAAACAAGAACTCAAAGATGCAGGACTTCTTACAAGAGACCCAAGAATGAAAGAAAGAAAGAAATATGGTCTCAAGAAAGCAAGAAAGGCATCTCAATTCTCAAAGAGATAATCTTATACAAACAAAAACAAGGCGACTTTGCCTTGTTTTTTTTATTGCTTTGTGATAGTTTGCTTTACAATCGCATTTTTCAATATGACATTTTTGCCCACCCACTTGTCAGAATGTTGTGCGTGATTACGAATAAAAGGGTTGTTTGGTGCTTGGTTTTAACTTTTATGTGTCAAATTTTGACTGCTGGTCATATTGAATGATATGGAAAACGAAAAGAAATCAAACATAAAAATTGTATGTATCAAGGCGCCAAAGGTGCTTGCTCCACTTTTAAAGCCGTTCTGCAAGAGACAGGAAAAGGGAGACAGATAATAAAAAAGAGAGACCCACAGGTCTCTCATTTATTGCAAACTTATTTTGCTTTCTTTGCTGTTTTGATGCATTTTGCACAAGCTCTTACAGGTTTGCCATCAATTTCTGTGTTCTGTAAATTTACATTATATTTTCTTGGGGCTTTGTTGTTTGCGTGGCTTACTGTTTTGCCGTCCATTTTGCCTCTTCCACAAATATCACATACTCTGCTCATAATGTTCTCCTTTAGTTAATTCGGTAATCATCTTAACATATTTGAAGTAAAAAATCAACTATTTTTGACAAGGTTTATCATAGAAATTTTTGTTTTCAAGTATACTATTTTGACGGGTGCGTTTTGCATCGTCAATTTTTTTGTTTTTTAGGTTATTTTGCTTGCTAAAAATTGACAATTATAGTATTATATAAACGTGATATTATAAAAATTTTAGGGGGCACTCCTTTGACTGTTGATACAAACAACTATTATGGAAATATCTCAATCAGCGACAATGCAATTCGCACTGTTGCTGGTTTTGTTGCTTTGGACTGCTATGGTGTTGTTGATTTGGTTTCAAAGAGCTTTAGAGACAGCGCAAGAGAACTTTTGAAGAAAGAAAGATATGCCAAAGGTGTCAGCGTAACGCACGTTGACAATAGGATTTTTATTGATATACATTGTATTTTGAAATATGGCGTTTCTATAAGCGCAGTAGCAGAGTCGCTTAAGAAAACTGTTAAGTATAGTGTCGAAAACTTCACCGGCATGATTGTTGACACGGTCAACGTTCATGTTGTTGGTGTTGCCGTATAGATATAGGAGCATAAAATGCAAAAAACGATAACTGGAGCAACCTTTCGCAAGATGGTTCTTGCTGGGGTTAGCCTTCTTGAACAAAATAAAGATTATGTAGACTCATTAAACGTCTTCCCTGTTCCAGATGGAGACACAGGAACAAACATGTTCTTGACAATGAAGTCTGCCGCAACAGAAATTAGCAGATGTATGGACAACGATCTTGCATCTTTGTCAGAAGCGTTCTCAAAAGGGGCACTTCGTGGTGCAAGGGGAAATAGTGGTGTTATCACATCACAGATTTTCAAAGGATTCTGCTCAGTAACCAAAAACTGCAAAGAGCTTTCTACAAAAGATTTTGCAAAGGCTATGCAAGAAGGTGCAGCTGTTGCTTATAAGGCTGTTACAAAGCCAAAAGAAGGGACAATTCTTACGGTTATTCGTGTGATGGCAGAAAATGCCGTTTCACTTGCAAAGCGTCATGACGATTTTGAAATCTTCTTGAGAAAGGTTTGCGAAACTGGTGAAGAAATCTTGAAACAAACCCCAGAAATGCTTCCTGTTTTGAAGAAAGCAGGCGTTGTTGACTCTGGTGGTCGTGGAATTTTGGTGATCTTTACTGGATTCTGCCGTTTTATCAACGGAGAAGAAGACCTTGAATACACATTTGAAGACGAAATCAAACCACAAAGCGTTGACGAAGTTGTTGCTGATGTAAGCCAACTTGGAGAAATCGAATTTGGCTATTGCACAGAATATATGATTATTCATATGCACAAAAAGACAACAGAAGCAGACATCGACAAACTCCGTGAAAGACTTATGGAAATCGGGGACTCTGTCATCTGCATTGGAGACTTGTCTTTGGTTAAAGTTCACGTTCATACCAACGAACCAAACAGGGCTCTTGGCTATGCTTTGGAACTTGGCGAACTTTTCAATTTGAAAGTTGAAAACATGAGAGAACAAAATAGAGAACTCAAAAAACGTGCTGAAGCTGCTGTTGAAAACAAAGAAATGGGCATGATTTCCGTTGCTCCTGGTGATGGACTTGCTCAAATCTTTAAAGAACTTGCTGTTGATGAAATCATCGTTGGGGGACAAACAATGAACCCAAGTGCAGAAGACATCGCAAACGCAGCAGACAAAGTGCATGCAAGAACAATCTTTGTGTTCCCAAACAACAAAAACATTGTTTTGGCTGCAGAACAGGCAAATGATGTTACAAACAAAAACTTGATTATCATTCCAACAAGAAGCGTTCCTGAAGGAATTGCAGCATCAATCGCATTCAATCCAGACGCATCTGTTGAAGAAAACCAAAACGCAATGCTTGAAGCAATCAGAAGTGTTCGTTCCGGCTCTGTAACTTATGCCGTAAGAGACACACACGTAGACGGATTTGACCTTACAAAAGGTGAAATTATTGGACTTGACGACAAGGCAATTTTGGCTAAGGGCAACCTTGTTGGAGAGACAACAGAAAAACTTATCGAAGCATTGATTGACGACGCAATCATGAACATCACACTCTTCTATGGTGAAGATGTCAGAGAAGAAGAAGCAAACGAATTGCAAGAAAAATTGGCAAAGAAATATCCTGATTGTGAAGTTACCGTTGCAAATGGTGGACAACCTGTTTATTACTACTTGGTATCGCTTGAATAGTTATGTTTAAATAACAAAAACAGAAGACGATTTCGTCTTCTTTTTTTATGTTTTTTAACAAAAAAAATCGGTTTGGAATATTGTATATTGAACAAAAATTTAGGAGGTTTTAAATGTCTTTTTACATCAATAAC